>JALYXJ010000429.1 GCA_030947165.1 Gemmatimonadota bacterium | reverse complement strand
GTCCTGCGCCGCGGCCTGCGCATCCACGGTGATCTGGCGAATGGTCTCGCGGAGATCGCTGTTCTGCGCGCGCGCCGCCTGCTCTGCGCCCTGCGTCGCGGGCTGTTGTATCACGAAGGCATAAAGTGACATGAATACCTCACGGGTCGCCGGAGGCTCACTCCGAGCTCCGCTCTCTGAACTTACGACCCCCCACAGCCGGAAGTTACACCGCCGGCCGGGCACCCTCGCGCGCGAGGAGCGCCGCCTTGCGCGCGATGCCCCAGCGATAGCCGCCGAGCGCGCCATCCCCGCGCACGACGCGATGGCAGGGGATGAGCACGGCTACGCGATTGCTCGCGCACGCGCGGGCCACCGCTCTCGCGGCCGTGGGACGGCCGAGCTCCTCCGCCACTGCCTGATAGGTGCGCGTTGCCCCTTCGGGGATGCGCTGCAGCGCGCGCCAGACCTGCCACTGGAATGCGGTGGCCCGGACGTCGAGCGGTAGCTCGTCGGCGCCGGTCTTTCCTTCCACGTGCGCGACCACGGCGTCGACGAGCCGATCGTTCGCATCCGTCGTCCGCGCGAGCTCCGCCTGGGGAAACTCGGCGCGTAGCGCTTCGACCAACGACTCCTCGTCGTCACCGAGGGACACGCTGCACACGCCACGTTCGGTGACGGCCACGAGCAGCTGGCCTAGGGAGGTCGGAACCGCCGTGTAGTGGATCGTGACGCCGGTACCGCGACGCCGGTATGCCCCCGGCGTCATCCCCAGTGCGTCATCGGCCGTCTCATAGACTCGGCGCCCGGAGTTAAAGCCAGCCTCGTACGTGGCGCTGCTGACGGTGCGTCCATCGCGCAGCGCGCTCTTGAACGCTCCCACGCGATGCTGTTCCTGATACTGGCGCGGCGACAATCCGACGACGCGCGTGAACGTGCGCTGCAGATGCGCGGGACTCGCCCCCGCCTCACGCGCCAGGCGCGCAAGCGGGAGCGGCTCATCCGCATGGGTGTCGATGTACCGGCGCACACGCTCGGCGAGGTCGAGGTGGGCATCGGTGCGGGCGGGACGGGGCTTCATCATCGTGGACATCTGGCTCCTCCTGGGTGCGCAGGAAGATTGTGGTGGTGGAGCCCTTCCAAGCTATCCGATTATTGCTCGGAGGGGCAGAACCGCCCCTACGCCGCCAGGATCCCGAAGCCCGCCGCGTGGCTCTTCAAGCGCTTTTCACCTCGCTCACCAGTTGCGTGAGCGAGGTCTTGGCATCCCCGAACAGCATGCTCGTGGCCGGCGCGTAAAAGAGCGCGTTCTCGATGCCGGCGAAGCCGGCCGCCATGCCGCGCTTGAGGACGATCACGCTCTTCGCGCGATCGACGTCGAGGATCGGCATGCCATAGATGGGCGAGGACTTGTCGTCCCGCGCCGCCGGGTTCACGACGTCGTTCGCACCGATCACCAGCGCGACGTCGGTCTGCGGAAATTCGCCGTTGATCTCGTCCATGTCGTAGAGGCGATCGTAGGGAACGTTCGCCTCCGCGAGGAGCACGTTCATGTGCCCGGGCATCCGCCCCGCGACCGGATGCACGGCGTACTTCACCTCGCCGCCGCGCTTCTCGATCAGCTCGGCCAGCTCGCGCACCTGGTGCTGCGCCTGCGCCACCGCCATGCCGTAGCCCGGCACGATGATGACGCGCTGTGCATACGCGAGCTGAATCGCGGCGTCCTCGGCCGACACGGAGCGCACCGGAAGCGCCGAGCCCGCGATCGCCGCGGCCGCCGACGCATCTCCGCCGAACGCGCCGAACAGCACGTTGGCGAACGAGCGATTCATGGCCTTGGACATGAGCACCGCCAGCAGGAACCCCGATGCACCATCGAGCGCGCCGCAGATGATCAGGATGCTGTTGCCCAACGCGAATCCGGTCGCCGAGGCGGCGAGCCCGCAATACGAGTTGAGTAACGCCACCACCACCGGCATGTCCGCGCCACCAATCGGCAGCACCATCAGCACGCCGAGCAGCGCCGCGATGCCGATCATCGCGTAGAAGGCGGCCGTGTAATCCGGATGTGCCACGACGATGCCGAACAGCACCACGGCCACCGCGAACAGCAGGAAGTTGACGAGGTTCTGTCCGCGGTACGTCATCGGCTGCCCCGGGATCCATTCCTGGAGCTTCCCCGCGGCGATGATGGCGCCCGTCACGGTGAGCGATCCGAGCAGCACCTCGAAGCCGAGCGCCGCCATCTTGGCCGGAGCAATCGTCCCTTCGCCGCCGTGGAACGCAGTGTAGTACTCGCTCACGCCCACCAGCGTGGCGGCGAGTGCGCCGAAGCTCAGCGAGAATGCGATTCGCTGTGGCAGTGCGGTGGTGGGCACCCACATACCGAGCGGGTAGCCGATGAGCGTGCCGACGACGAGCCCCGCGGCGATCCACCGATAGTCGACGATCTGGTGGTTGATCAACGTGCCGCAGATGGCGAACAGCATCCCCAGCGCGGCGAGTCGCATCCCGTGCCGCGCTTCGTCGGGGCGGGTGAGGCTGCGAAGTCCGAGGATGAAGAGGATCGATGCGGCGAGGTAGGTGAGCTGGGTGACGAGCTCGCGCATCGCCTACTTCTCTCCGGCGGGCGGCACGGCCGGCTGCCGCGTGTGGGACGGGTCGCGGCGGAACATCTTCAGCATGCGGTCGGTGATGAGGAACCCGCCCACCACGTTCGTCGTCGCGCAGACGACGGCGACGAAGCCGAGCAGCGTGGCGATGGTACCTCGCTGCGAGCCCGCGGCGACCATGGATCCCACGAGCGAGATGCCGGAGATCGCGTTCGTGGCCGACATCAGTGGCGTGTGCAGCAGCGGCGGCACACGCGTGATGACCATGTAGCCGACGAAGGCGGCGAGCACGAAGACGTACAGTTCGAGAATCAGCATCGACCCGATCAGGAAGTGGTTGACGCGACGACCTGACCGTCGCGCACGACGGTCATCGCGGCGGTGATCTCGTCCGTCGCGTCGAGCACCAGCGCGCCCTCCTTCGAGGAGAGGTGGGTCACGAGCGCAAGGATGTTCTTGCCGAACATCTGACTGGCGTGATACGGCACCGTGGCGGGAAGATCCACGGGCCCGAGGATGGTGACGGGCCCGGACTTGACCGTCTCGCCGGCGATGGTGAGCTCGCAATTGCCACCCGATTCCGCCGCGAGGTCCACGATCACGGCACCCGACCGCATCGGGGTCACCATCTCGGCGGTGATGAGCCGGGGAGCGGGGCGGCCCGGGATCTGGGCGGTGGTGATCACGAGGTCCACCTCGCGCAGGTGCGCGGCGAGCGCGTCGCGCGTGCGACGCGCATCCTCCTCGCTCTGTGCCTTCGCGTATCCGCCCGTCGTCTCCGCGCCGGTCTTGACGAGCTCCGCGGCGACGAAGGTGGCACCGAGCGACTGCACCTGCTCGCGCGCCGCGGGCCGCACGTCGAATGCGGAGACGACGCCGCCGAGCCGGCGCGCGGTCGCGATGGCCTGTAGACCGGCCACGCCCGCGCCGAGCACGAACACGCGCGCCGGCGACACGTTGCCCGCCGCCGTGGTGAGCATCGGCAGGAACTTCGGCAATGCGGCCGCTCCCACGAGCACCGCCTTGTACCCGGCCACCGTACTCTGCGAGGAGAGCACATCCATCGACTGGGCGCGCGTGATGCGGGGAACCTGCTCGAGCGCGAGCGCCGTGATGTCCCGCGCCGCGAGGAGCGTGAGCAGCGGCCCATTGCGCGACGGAGCGAGCAGCGCGAGCAGCGCCGATCCCCTGGGCAGCTTCTCCACGTCCGCGGGCGTCGGCGGCTGCACTCGGCACACCAGTTCCACGTCGGTGAAGAGTGTGGCCGCATCGGCGATCACGGCGCCGACGGCGTCGTAGGCCGAATCGGGAAAGCCGGCGCGGATGCCGGCGCCGGCTTGAATGCGTACGTGATGTCCGGCCCTCGCCAGTCGCCCCGCACTCTCCGGGGTCAGAGCGACCCGCTGTTCGCCCGCGGCAGATTCCAGTGGTACGGCAATTCGCATTGAGGAAAGTTGAGTGCGGGAGTGTGCGGACGCCAGAGCAACTACTGCTTCATCCCGCTCACGATGCGCTCCATCTGCCCCAGATGCCGACGCACGTGCACGACGTGAATGTTGAACACGTCGCCGAGGTTGAGGCGGATGATCGGCACCGGCAGCGCCGGCGACGCGAGTCGCAGGGCGCGCCAGTCGAGCGACGCGGCGTCGTCCATCAACGCGACCAACCGGCTGTCGCGTGCGAGAAAATCCTCTACGACGCCGTTCCGCGGCGCGGCGCCCGGCTTGAACCGGCCGGGCGCTTTCATTCGCCTCGGACGCGCGAGTGCACCGGCAATCAGCTTGCCGAAGATGCTCGGCTTCCACTCGCGCGCCGGCGCGCCGACGTCCGGCCGAGCGGTCGCGACGAGGCTGGTGAGCGGCTTGTGATAGAGCTCGTCCGCGATGCAGAGATGCTCGAGCACCTCACCGACGCTCCATCCCGGCGGCGTGGGCCGACGCACAAGACGCTCCGGATCCAGCGGCCGCACCAACGCCGCCACGCGCGTGTGGATGGCGAGCGCCTCGGACTTGAGAGTCTGGTGAAGCTCATGTTGTGTCATCCCCATCTCGACCTCCGGACAGTCAGGTTACAGCCGCACTCCGACTCGCAGCAATATCCAACCACAGCGTCCTCGAACCGCGCCGGCTCGTCCCCTGCACGATCCGTGCATCCGGCCGAGCTGGTAGCGTTCGGTGGCGTCGTGCCGCCGCGCTCCGGCTCATGGAACAACGGCCCCCGTTCTGCGTTGGAAGGATTCAGGGAACGCGAACCGATACTACCTGTATCCGACTTTCCAGCATGGTTCACCGTGCTCGGTTCACCGCGTAGCTTTCCCGCCATGCGTCTTGCCGTCTTCCTGGTTCTTCCGGTCGTCGCCTGCGCGACGATCACCGGCGGTCGTGGACGGCCCGCGGAAGGCGAGCCGCCAGGGAGCTTCGTGCGCTCCACCGTGGAGCTGCGCGCGACCCGCATGATCGAGGTGCGCCCCGATCTCCCGCGCGCGCAGGCGCTGAAGGTGACGTCGGATGCGCTCGCCGAGCGATATGTCGTGGAGGTGACCGATCCGAAGGCCGGCTTTCTCATGACCGCCTGGCAGGCCAGCGTGATGCGCGGGGGCGTACCCGACCTCCGCTATCGCACCCGTCTCGTGGCGAAGTTCGTGGGCGACGACTGGCACGCGCTGCAGCTGCGGAGCGAGGCGAACTGGGCGCGGGGGGAGGAGTGGGACATCGGATACGACGTCGCCCAGCTGGACACCGTTGCGAGCGAGCTGCGCAATCGACTCAGCCGAAAGCCCTGAGCCGGACGCGAGCTACCTGATCTCCCTGATCTGCCACAGGCCATCTTTCTCCTGCAGAATGGCGTTCTGCTTCATTCTCGGGATCCCTCCCTGAGACCCGGGATAGTCGTACGCGAGCGTCAGCGTGAAATCCACCTCGGCGCCGTCCTTGTGCATGACGACGCTGTTGTAGGTCACGCTCGCCTTGATGGCATTGGCGATCGCGAACACGCCGGTCTCCCAGCCCTTCTGCTGATCGGCGGTCAGGCCCGGATACGCCTCTTTCAACTTGTCGACGCGCTTGCTTTCGATCGCCCGGGCGTAGCCATCGATGGCCGTCCGTACCTGCTGCGGCACCGACGCCGAGGCCGAGGCCGACGCCGATGCCGCCTTGGCCACGCTATCACGCCGGAGGCGCCGAGCGGCGCTGCGTGCCCTGGACGCGGAATCGATCAGCGCCTTCTTCACCGGTGTCGCAACCGGTGGAGCGATCGTGGCGGCCGGTACGGGCTGAGCGGCGGCGACCGGCTTGGAGGGTGCAGCGGCTGGCGGTGGATCCTGACGGAGGCCGCGCACGGCGAGCAGGCTCCCGGCCAGCGCGACGACCCCGAGTCCCGCCAGCACCATCCGCCGGCGCGGTGCCGGTGCAACGTCCGTCTGTTCTGTCGGTGCGAGCATCGCCGACTCGAACGACAGCGTCGGCGCGCTGCGCGGCGTGGGCTGCGGCGTGCGTAGCACGTTCACCACGTCGTGCCGGCGCGCGTGCGTGCCCGAGAGCGCGTCGCGCACTTCGGCTGCCGAGGCATACCGCTCGACCGGGTTCCGAGCGAGCAGCCGGACGACGATCCGGTCGAGCGAGTCGGGCAGCCCGGGATCGAGGTGCTGGATGTGCGGTGCGTCCTCGGTGAGCCGCCGCTTGATCATCTGCTCGCGCGTGGACGCCGAGAACGGCGGCGACGCGGTGAGCATGAGGTGCACGATGCAGCCGAGCGCGTAGAGATCGCTGCGCGCGTCGATCGGATCGCCGAGGAGCTGCTCCGGACTCATGAATTCCGGCGTGCCGATCACGAGACCGGTGCGGGTGAGCGCGTCGGACGCGTTCTCCTTCACCACCTTCGCGATCCCGAAGTCCACCACCTTCGCCACTTCGCGCCCGTTCTTGTTGCGCGTGATGAGAATGTTGTCGGGCTTGAGATCGCGGTGCACGATGCCCAGCTCGTGTGCGGAGCCCAGTCCGTCGGCGATCTGCCGTGCCAGATCCACGGAGCGGTCGAGCGACAGCGGGGCTTCGCGTGCCATGATGCGCGACAGCGGCTCGCCGTCCACGTACTCCATCACGAGATAGACCAGCCCGTCGCTTTCTCCGTAGTCGAACACGGCGGCGACGTTGGGATGGATGATGCGAGCGGCGCTCGAGGCTTCCCGCGCGAAGCGCGCCGCCGACTCGTGGTCGTTCACCAGTGCGGGGCTCATCACCTTGATGGCGCACTGGCGATTCATCTTCACGTGCTCGCCGAGGTAGACCCGGCCCATCCCGCCTTCGCCGATGCGCTTCAGGATGTGGTACCGCTCTGCCAGCACCCGTCCGACGAGCGAGTCGGAGCCCTTGGGTCGAAGCGCGGTGCCGTCCGATGGGCAGAAGCGAACGGAGGTCTCGAACTCCGTGCCGCATTGTGGGCATACCTTGAGCACCGGAACGGTGATGGCGCTCTCGGTGGTGGCCTGACGCCTGAGCAGTCCCGATCCGAGGCTGCTCGCGGCTAGCGCGAGCTCCTCGGCATCGCGCATCTCCTGCTCCACGATGGGATCGAGCGGAGGAGGGAGCGACGCGGGGTGCTGGGAAGTCTGAGAGTTCTTGGGCTTCTTCGCGGCCATCGCCGTAGAGTACTGGGGCTACCCTTGGATGCGTAAGGCCGCCTTCAGGGTAAAAAAGACCCCGGATCGACGTACCCTCCGATCCGGGGTCTCTGCTGTCAACCGGTCAGATCATCGTCCCTTGCTGTCGCGCCGCAGATCGCGCCGGTCCGCTCGGCTGTCCCGGCGATCCCGATGCAGGTCGCGCTTGTCGCCGCGCAGATCGCGGCGGTCCTTCGCCGCGTCACGGGCGTCCTTCCGGAGCTCCTTCCGCTCCTGCTTGACCTCGGCGCGATTTCCGGACTTCTGCGCCTCCCGGAGCTCGCGTCTGTCCTGCCGCAGCTCACGCGTGTCACCCTTCAACTCCTTCCGATCGCTGACGATCTCTCGCCGGTCGGCGCCACGCTCGCGCCGGTCGGCGCGGAGCTCGTGCCTGTCCTTCGCCAGCTCGCCCTGGTGCTTGGCGATCGCCGCTGAGGACTGCCCCGGTCCCAGCGCAAGCTGAGCAGAGAGCGAGCCAGCGGTGAGCACGGTGAACGCCGTTCCTGCGAGAAGGGACTTGAGACTGATCATGATGCCTCCGATGCTTGGGCCGAACCTGCGGGGAATCCGACGCGATCATTCGTGCGCGTCACCTAGGTGGACGACCGAAGGCTGAGGTTGGTTAAGCTGTTCCGAGAAGACGTTCGGAGTGTGACAGTGGTCACGGCCCATCGCACCTCAGATGTCCCCGCGGCGCACGACGAGATCCCGCGACAGGGTCAGGCGGAGCGGGCTCCCCTGAGGCAGGCACGCGTCGCTCGAGTGCGTGGCATGCGCGGCGGCCGTGCCGGCGGCGGCGCCCGCCGCGGCGCCGATGACCGTGGCCTTGGTGCTGTGGCCGAAGATCTGTCCCAATACCGCACCCGCGACGGCCCCTCCGATCACCTTCGTGCGATCGTTTCCACCGGGCGCCTGCACCTTTTCCATGCTCCCGAGCGAGGCCACGTCGCCGTCGGCGGGGTGCGGGTTGCCGTTCACGTCGATCGAGCGGACGCGGAAGTGGATCTGGCTCGCCTCGATCGGGTCCGCGCGCTCTACCGACGCCACCTCGAGGACTACCGTGGCGCCGGCCGGGATGATCGCGCCATTGCTGCCACGGGTGGCGCTCGTCACGGTGGCGGTGAACTTGTCGCCCGCCAGGACGCCAGCGGCGCAGACGCGATTGTTCGTGGTCATGCCCACGCTCGTTCCGGCACCGATGACGCCAGCGGCAGGGGCCGGTGCCGGTGCCGGCTCCTGTGCCTGCGGGGCCGGCTGGCGGGGCGCCTGTGCCACCTGCGCCGGCGGGCTCTCGCGACGTGGGGCAGGACGGGGTCGGGGCGAGCTCACACGCGGAGGCTCTCGACGCGGCGAGGGTGCGGCCGGAGCGTGAGCCGCCGGAGCGCTCGCGCCGAGCGGCGCATCGTTGAACACCGCGGGACCGCTGCCGGGACGCTGTGCCATCGCGAGGTCCTGAGCCAGCGAGGAATCCACCGACGCGGAGGTCCCGCGATCGCGGCAGCCGGCGAGCAGCGCGAGAGCGGCGAGCGGGACGAACGAGCGGCGGACGATTCGAGTGATGTCGCGCACGAGCACTCTCCAGGAACGACGCAAGAGCCGGAGCGCCGGTCGGGCGCCGTACGTTCCTACACGCCGCCGGGCGCGAGGTTCACGGCTCGATCCATCCTCAGACCGACGGCACCAGGGCGCCCGGAAAGAGGTCCGTCTGGGGGAGGGCCGGCTCCAGTCGCGCTCGCACCCGTGCCGCGATCTGCTCGATGCCCATCGGGTCCGCCACCAGGTCGTAATCGCGCACGTCGAGGCTCAGCACCGGACAGGCCCGAAAGCCGGCAATCCAGCGCTCGTACCGCGCGTGCAGCGCCGCCCAGTAGCTCTCCGCGGTCTCCCGCTCCTTGGGACGGCCGCGGAGGCAGATGCGCGCCACGATCGTGTCGAGCGGCGCATGGAGATACACGAGCAGCCGAGGGGGACGTGCAGCGGGCGAATGCAGCAGCTCCAGGTAGAGCCGCCGGTACAGCTCCCACTCGAGCGCTGTCATCAGACCCTCCTCGAAGTGGCCGCCGGCGAAGATCTCGGCGTCCTCGTACCAGGTCCGATCGAGCACCCAACTGCCGGCCGCACCTCGGATGCGACGCATGCTCTCGAATCGCGTGGCGAGAAAATGAAGCTGCAGCGGCAGGGCGTGCGCGCGCATGGCATCCCTGCCCCCGGCGTAGAACTTCTCGAGCCATGGATTCTCCTCATCCACGCTCTCCAGCGCATGCTGGAGCCCGAACCGCTGTGCGAGCGCGCGGGTCAGGGTGCTCTTTCCGGAGCCGACCATGCCAGCGATTCCAATTAGCATGCGTAGGGCGTTTAGGTGCAGGAACTACTACGGCGTGTTGTTGTCCAGGAAACTGACGCTGTCAGCGGCTACCTATCAAGCGACAAGCCATCGCCAATCGCGATGCCGAACACCATCGCGAAACTTGGCCGCGGCGGGAACAGGGGCGGCGGGGCTACGGCGTCGACTCCGCCCCTCGTCACGCCCAAGTTTCGAGGATGCCGTTCGCACCGGCGAACAGCGAAAGCTTGTGCTTGACAGCTTGCCGCCGACAGCGTCTTCTGCACTGGCTTCCGAGCTTATCGCTTGAAGGTTCTTCCACCCGGACTGCGATGCCCGCTCCGTCCCCGATGGACCCCGACGCTGGTTCGGCCGAGTGGCTCGCGCTCTCCGATGATCTGCTCGCGGGTCTCGTACACGCCCTGAACAACCGCGTCACCGCGCTGAGCGTGTTCGCGGAGCTCATCACATTGGGCGATAGTCAGATGGCGTCCAGTGGAATGCTGACTACCGAGGTCGGGCGGCTTCAGCGCCTGTCCGCGCAGTTGGCCATGCTGCCAGCCCGCAAGCAGGCGGCCGAGGCGCTCGAGATCGATCCGGTGCTCGAGGACGCCATCGCGCTGCACGCGCAGCATCCGCGCATTCGCGCCATCGAGTGCGTGGTCGAGCGCAAGGGAGAGCTGCCGCCGCTGCGAGCGGCCAGGTGGGCGCTCCTGCGCTTGCTCCTGCTCGTCGTGCATGCGGCGAAGGGCGCAGCGGAGACGGCACATCGGGAGCGTGTGACGCTGCATCTGATCGGGGACGCCGACTCACTGACGCTTCGCGTCTTCGCACTCGGCAGTGGTGGCGTGCATGCTCAGGCCCTGGCGGCGCGTTGCGGCGGGGCGGTCGTACAGGTGAGCGACGACCTCCAGCTCAGTCTTCCGTCGCTGGCGGAAACACGGCGGCGGGAGCAGCTCGTCCCCGCCGCCGACTGATCAGGCAGACGCCTGGAGCGGGGTCAGCGCGAGGCGGAGCTGACCGAGCGCCTTCGACCGGATCTGGGAGATGCGCGACTCGCTGACGCCCATCACCGCGGCGATCTCGCGTGCCTTGAGCTCCTCGAAGTAGTAGAGCGAGAGCACCGTACGCTCCTGGTCCTTGAGCTCGAGCATCGCTTCGCGAAGACGAGCGACGTCTTCCTCCCGCGCGAGACGATCATCCGCCGTCTCGTCGCCCGTGCCGAGGAAGGCAGCGGGAAAGGTGAACGCATCGTCGCGATCCGTTGCACCGCCTTCGAGGGGGACGTGCACGGCGCCTTCGACGTCGGACATCCAGCGCCAGAGCGTCGGCGCATCCACGCCGAGCAGGGCGGCCACCTCGGTCGCGTTCGGCGTACGCCCAAGAGTGCGCGTGAGCGTCTCGCGCGCCGCGGCGATGCTCCGTGTCTTCCGGCGCACCGAGCGCGGCACGTGATCCTGCCGTCTCAGCTCGTCGAGGATCGCACCGCGAATGCGCGGCACGGCGAACGTGCTGAACGCCAGTCGTCGGCTCAGGTCGAATGCTTCCAGCGCGCTCATGAGGCCCATCGTCCCGGCGCTCACCAGCTCGTCCACATCAGCATCCGTCGCGAGACCGTGCGCCAGCTGGCGGGCGACATGATGCACCAGACTCAGATTCTCGCCCAGGAGGGCATCGCGAGCGGCGGCGTCGCCGGCGGCGTAGGCCGCCCAGAGCGTCTGCGAATCCATGTCATTTCCGGCATCGGGGGGTCCCAGCGACTGGAGCCAGGGGATCGGTGCGCGTCGGGAGGGAGGACGCGTCGATTGAGAAAGCAGGCCCAGCTAGCGCAGGCCGCAGGCCACACCGACGCCCCCGCTCAACGCCGCCGCCGCGCTCGACGAGTGAGCTCACCGCTGGCGGATAACTCTCTAGGCCACAACGCATAACCGTTCGCCGACACCCCAACGCCGCGCAGATCCGGTGGCTGCCGATGGGATCAGATCAGGCGGCAGATACTGCCGACCGGCAACAATTGCCGGGTCGATCTGGCCCGCGAGGGGGTCGGCGCTGTCGCGCCGACGGAGGGACTCAGCCGTTGGCGGACTGACCGTTGAGCTTGTTCCGGAGTGTGCGCACGCTCATGCCGAGGAGCTCCGCGGCACGGGTGCGGTTTCCGCCACTCACTTCCAGCGCACGCGAGATGAGGCGCGACTCGGCGGCTCCCACATCGAGACTCGTGAGCACCACGCTGCTCGGCGCGTCGGCCGCGACGGATGGAATCGCGCCAGAGCGGGGCGGCGTGGGTCCACTCCATCGCGGCGACAACCCGAACCGCTGCCCGTCGAATGCCTGCGGCTGGAGGATCTCGTCGAGCGAGAGGATGACCGCGCGCTCGATGGCGTGCTGCAGCTCCCGTACGTTGCCCGGCCACTCGTATTGCTGGAGCATGGCGACGGTCTCCGGAGCGAGCCCGCGCACCGTTTTGTGCAGCTCCGCGGCCGTGCGCATGGCAAAGCGGTACGCGAGCAGCGGAATGTCGTCTGGGCGCTCGCGCAACGGCGGCAGGGCGATCGGGATGACGCCAAGTCGGAAGAACAGGTCCTGGCGGAAATGGCCCTGCGCGGCGAACGCGCCAAGGTCGCGATTCGTTGTCGCGATGATGCGCACGTCCACCTTGATCGGCGCCGAGCCGCCCACGCGCTCGAATTCCTGCTCCTGGAGCACGCGGAGAAGCTTGGACTGTAGATCGATGCGCATCTCGCTGATCTCGTCGAGCAGCAGCGTCCCGTGGTCGGCTCGCTCGAACGCGCCGTGCACTCGGCGGATCGCGCCCGTGAACGACCCTTTCTCGTGTCCGAACAACGCGCTCTCGACCAGCCCCTCCGGGAGCGCCGCGCAGTTCAGCTTGATGAAGGGTCGATCGCGGCGATCGCTGGCGTCGTGAATGGCGCGGGCGAACAGCTCTTTCCCCGTTCCCGATTCCCCCTGCAAGAGCACGGTGGCGCGGGTGGGCGCCGCCATGGAGACCGTCTGGAGCAGACGGCGGATCTGCGGGCTGTCACCCACGATGGTGCGCTCGGTTCGGAACTCCGTGACCTCGCGGCGCAGGGTGTCGTTCTCGCGGCGCAGCCGTGCCACCTCGAGTCCCTTGGAGACGGAGAGCTCGAGCTGCTCGGGCCGTACCGGTTTGGTGATGTAGTCGATCGCTCCCGCCTTGATCGACTCCACCGCGTGCTCGATGGTGGCGTACCCCGTGAGCATGATCAGCGGGATGTCGTATCCCTCCTGCCGGAGCAGCTCGAGGAATTCCAGCCCCGTGAGGCCGGGCATCCGGTAATCCGAGATGATCAGGTCCACACCGCCCTTCGCGAGCGCCTGGAGCGCCTGTGGAACGGTGTGCGCGCCGATGGCCGTGTGGCCGGCCCGCTCGAGGGTGTCCTCGAGAATGAGGCCGATGGTCGGCTCGTCATCCAGGTAGAGAATCGTCGCCATGCAGCGGGCAGGAGCAGCGGTAGGGCGGTGCGCCAGGAGGCGCGCGGGCACGTTCTAAAGTCTATCGCAGGGACTGTCCAGAAGCGCGTCGGTGAGGCGACAGAATGCCCCGTCGCTCACCGCTGCCGCCCGCGGGGCGATACTCCGTGGCGAGGGAATGGCATCCGATGGCTCACGGTTCGGGGTGCAGATGCCGATAAACAGGTGATGAGGGAGGCCTAATGGAGCATCATCATTCCGCAAAGGGCTGGTCGCGCCGAGCCGTTTCCGAGCACTGGAAGAGGCCGATCGAGTGGATCGTGACGCTGCCACCGGTTCGCGACGCTGATGCACGAGGCGCCGAGGACGACCCCCACCGCGCGTCGCCGCCCCGCGCGAAGGCGGCGGCAGAGTCACGGACACTGCGCGGCGAGCGCATCGCCGAGCTCCACCGCCAGGTGCGCGATGGGGTGTACGACAGCAGGGCGACGATCGACGTCGTGGCGCGACGCATTCTACAGAGCGGCGATCTGTAGGTCGAATGGCGCGACGGCGTTGCATTCCACAGCAACGCTATCGAAGGCGTGCAACTTGCCGCCGTCGCGTGCATGGCATCAGACACCGCACGTCAGCCGTCGCCCAACACCATCGCCATCACCGGCGCAACGGGGCTGATCGGGTCGGAACTCGTGGAGCATCTGCGCGCGCGTGGTCACACCGTGCGGCGCATCGTGCGCTCGGCGCCCGGGCCCGGCGACGTACTGTGGGATCCGGCGCACGATTTGATCGACGCGCGCGCGCTGGTGGGAGTGGATGCGGTGGTGAACCTGGCCGGCGAGCCGATCGCCCACCGCTGGACCGCGGAACGAAAAGGGGCACTCCGTGAGAGCCGCGTGCGCGGCACCGCGCTGCTCGCGCGGGCTGTGACATCGCTGCCGGTGAAGCCGCGGGTCTTCCTGAACGGGTCGGCCGTCGGATACTACGGCGACCGCGGCGATGACGTGCTCGACGAGCAGGCGGGGCCGGGCGAAGGTTTCCTTCCCCGACTCGCCGCCGACTGGGAAGCGGCGACGGCACCGATCGCGGATGCGGGGGTGCGGGTGGCCCTGCTGCGGACGGGGATTGTGTTGAGCCCGACTGGCGGCGCGCTGGAGAAGCTGCTTCCGGTCTACAAGCTCGGCGGCGGTGGTCCGCTGGGAAGTGGTAAGCAGTGGATGAGCTGGATCACCCTTGGCGACCATGTGCGCGCAATCGAGCACGTGCTGTTCTCCGAGGGAATGCGGGGCGCGGTCAACCTCACGACCCCCACGCCCGTTCGGAACGTCGAATTTGCGGCGACGCTCGGCCGAGTCCTCGGACGTCCCGCGGTGCTGCCCGTGCCGACGTTCGCGCTGGAGCTGCTGTACGGCGAGATGGCGCGCGCCACGCTCCTCGCCGGACAACGCGTCATGCCTGCCGCGTTGACGAGCGCCGGCTTTCACTTCGACGAGCCGACGCTCGAGGGCGCGCTGCGGCGCATTCTCAACCGCCCCGTGTGATCACGAGCAGATCCCGACACTCGCTTCGCTCGTGCGGGATGACAGTGGGCGGACGGCTTCGCTCGCGCGGGATGACAGCCATGTCAGACCTTCACGACCGGATGCTTGAGATGAAAGTCGGTGGCGTCCTGCCAGGCTTTCGCCACAGCGAGCAGCCTGGCTTCCTGATACAGCCCGGCGAGAAAGGTGATCGACACCGGGACTTGCGTCTTGTCCGTATCGGACGTGTCGCGAAAGCCGCTCGGCAGGATGACCGCGGGGTGGCCGGTGAGGTTCGTCGCGACGAGCTGCATGCCGACGCCGGTGGGCGTGATGATCACGTCGACCGTCTCGAACAGCTTGTGCCACTGCTGCATGGCGAGCGTGCGCGCGCGATTGGCGTTCACGTAGTCCACGGCAGGAATGAATCGGGCGGTGCGAAAGGTGTTCGCCCAGTCGCGCGGGGTCTGCTGCACCAGCTGACTGTCGCGCCCCGAGCGTGTCAACTCGTCGAACGCGGCAGCGCCTTCCGCAGTCAGCACGAGGCGCATGGCGCCGTACGGCATGTCGGGGACCTCGACCGGGACCAGGGTGCCGCCAAGCCGCCGCATCACGTCCAGCGCCGCGTCGTCGAACCGCTTGGTGCCGTGCTGGAGCTGATTCTGGTCGTTGCGCTCCGCGAGGTCGAATGCGCTCTTCATGTAGCCCACACGCAACGATGACGGCTTCACGCTCGCGTCCCAACTGAATGGAACGTCCTTCACGGTCCGATCCATTCCGTCGGGGCCATGGATGGCCTCGAGCACGAGCGCGCAGTCTTCCACCGAGCGGCAGATCGGGCCGATCTTGTCCATGGTCCAGGAGAGCGCCATGGCGCCGGTGCGTGGGACGCGGCCGAAGGTGGGACGCAAGCCGGTCACCCCGTTGCGGGTTGACGGCGACGAGATCGAGCCGAGTGTTTCCGTGCCGATGGAAAACCCGACGAGTCCCGCCGCGGTCGCCGACGCGGGGCCGGCCGAGGAACCGCTCGAGCCCTGCGCCACGTTCCATGGGTTCTTGGTAGTGCCGCCGAACCAGATGTCGCCCTGGGCGAGCTCGCCGAGGGTGAGCTTGGCGATGAGCACGGCGCCGGCGTCGTCGAGGCGCTTCACTACCGTGGCGTCGGTATCGATCGTCTGGTCGCGGTATGGACCTGCACCCCATGTCGTCTTGTAGCCCTTCACGGCCAGCAGATCCTTCGCGCCCCAGGGGATGCCGTGCAGCGGACCGCGATACTTGCCGCGCGCGATCTCGTCGTCCGCTTTCCTGGCCTGGGAACGAGCGCGATCCTCGGTGACGGTGATGACCGCCTTGAGCACCGGATCGTACTTCCGGATGCGGCCGAGGTACATCTCGGTGAGCTGGGTGGACGTGACCTTGCGTCGGCGCACGAGCTCCGCGAGCTCGGTGACCGGCAGAAACGCGAGCTCCTCCAGATCGGCTGGCATCGCCCGCGGAGCGACGCGGCTCCGCCTGGTCGGATGCTTCACCGGCATCGGGAGCGTGACGCCGGGCGGCACGGGGTCGAAGAGGACGGCCGGTGGCACCGAGTTGTCGAGAGGGATGTTGTGCAGGGCTTCGATCTGCTGCTCCTGCGACTTGAGCCCATCGAGCATCTGCTGCCGCTGCTCATCGGTGAACTTGAGACCCGCCACCTCTTCCGCGCATGCGATGGTGGCGACGGTAATCTCGGCGCCGTCGGCTAGCTTGGCCCACAGCACGCCGGGCAGCAGGGTCGTGCCAAGGCCGATGGTGGAGAAGTAGGAGAGAAACTTCCGGCGGTCGTGGCCGGTGACGCTCTGGACGTCGTCGCTCATTGAGAAAGGCGGTGGTAAGGTGGGATGGCGGTTGGAGTTACGTGTACGGCGCGGACCGTCGTCCGGCAAGACGGCGCCGGATGCTGGCTTGGTGCTGGCGGCACGCTGCAGCCGAAACCGAAACCTTTGCTTGCGCGCTTCGTTCTGAGACACAAACGTTGACGCGCCGAGTCGCGTCAGGGCGAGGCCAAAAAATGGGTGCCATAATCGTTGAAGGGGTGCTCTTCGTCGCGTTGCTCGCGGCGGGCGGCGCCCTTCTTTATTGGGCCTTGATGATGCTCACGCCAGCCGGCGTGCGCATCCGTCAGACCCGAAATCGCAAGCAGCTCGAGCGCGCGGCCGAGCTGATGTGTCCGATCCACGGTCCGCGCATGGAAGACCAACTGGTACGCCTCTCCAATGGAGATCAGGTGTGCCCCGACTGCTACAAGGAGACCCTCCATGGGTAGCACCATCTCGGATCGCCTCGGCTCGCTGCAGTTCGACCCGGCCGCTCGCGAGCGCGGACGACTCAGGCGCATCGTGTTCGGCGTGATGGCGCTGGTCACTGTGCTCGTGCTTCTGCCGAACATGTTCACCTACATCAATCCCGGAAATGTCGGGATCGTGATCCACCGCGCCGGCGGCGGCGTGGACCGGGTGCCGCTGGGGCCCGGTGTGCATCCCCGCATCCCCTTCGCCACGGGGATCGAGGAATACCCCGTGTTTCTGAAGACGCTGGTTCTCGCACGCACGCCGCGCGAGGGATCGGTCGACAACGACGAGATCAACGTGAACAGCGTCGAGGGCCAGCCCCTGTCGTTGGACGTGTCACTCTCGTTCCAGCTCGATCCGCTCCAGACGCCGAAGCTCTATCAGACGTTCCGGACCGACATCAACATGATCTCGCATGGCTTCGTGAAGCAGACCATCCGACAGGCGCTGCAGGAGGTGGTGGGACAGGAACCCGTCGCCGATGTCATCGGACCGAAGAAGGCCGAGGCGACGGAGCGCACCCGCAAGCTGATCTCCGACCGGCTGGCGCCCTACGGCTTCGAAGTGAAGCAGTTCACGATCAACGAGCTGCGCGCGCCCGCCACGGTGATGGAAGCGATCAACACGAAGAACGTGATGCAGCAGCAGGCGCTCACGGCGCAGAACGAGCTGCAGAAGAACACCTTCCAGGCACAGGGCGACTCGATCAAGGCGGCGGGCCGCGCCAAGGCGATCACTGCCGAAGCGCAGGCGCAGGCGCACGCGAACGAGCTGCTCGCACGCAGCATCACGCCGACGCTCGTGCAGTACGAGCTGACGAAGAAGTGGGACGGCAAGCTTCCCCAGGTCAGTGGGGGCGGCGTGCCGCTGATCCAGTTGCCCAAGCCCTAGCGCCGCAGCGTTTCGTAGCTGTGGGCGCACGCGGCGGCAACTGTGGCACCCGCGAGCCAGCCTCCCAGCACGTCGGTTCCCCAGTGCCAGCCGAGCGCGACTCGGCTGGCACCGGTGCCGACCGCCAGCGCTGTCGCAACGGGAATGGCGACACGCCTGGCCAGGATCCCCTCACGGACCAGCAAGTAGGCTCCCGTCGCGAGGACCGCGGTCGCGTCGGTGGTGTGACCACTCGGGAAGGCCGGCTCCGTCTTGCCGCGGCGCAGCGCGATCATGGGACGCTTGCGGCGATACACCGCCTTCACCACGTGGTGCAACGCGATCGCGCCGAGGGACGCGCCAGCGAGTGGAACGAGCACGCGTCGCCGGCGTCCTCCTCGCGTTGCGAGTATGGTGATGGCGATGGCAGCGCCGATGACGGGATGGGCCCACGGCTCGCCCGGAAGCGTGCCCACGCGCGCCGGGCCGTGCAGTCGGCGGCGTACGCGTCCGGCCGCCCGCTCCACCGCGTCGTCGCAATCCTGGACACCACGAGTGCGCGTCGCCGCGGCAAGCGCCACGGTGACCGCGGCCGCGCCAAGGCTCGCATTGCGCAGTACGCGGCGCCGCAGGGTCAGCGTCCCAGGGCCGGCAGCCAGCGACGCAGCAGGTCGAACAGCTGGCCGCGATCCACCGGCTTGTCGAGAATCGCGGCGGCCCCCGAGAGGGCGTTGCGGGACTCCGTACCGATCGAGCTCACGATCACGACTGGCGTGCCGCGCAGGGCGTCGTCGGCCTGGAGGATCCGCAGCACGTCGTAACCACTGATCTTCGGAAGCAACAGGTCGAGAAAGATGATGGCAGGCCGAAGCTCGCGAGCGAGCCGAAGCCCCTCCACCCCCGTCGCCGCGCCCACGGCGCGACATCCCGCTTCGTCGAGCAGTCCACCGAGCAGCACGCGCGCGTCCACGTCATCGTCCACGACGAGCACCAGGGGAGCGGGCTCCGTCGTTGGAATAGGCGCGCTGCTCCCCCGCACGATCGCCGGCATTGCCGTGGGGGTCCGCATGCGCGACCGCATCTGCCCGACGCCGAGTCGAACGGCCATCGTGGTGCCCTCGCCTTCAACGCTCGTCACCTCGAGGCGGTGGCCCATGAGATCGCAGAGCGAGCGCGAGATGGCGAGCCCGAGGCCGGTGCCGCCGAAGCGCCGGTTGATCATGGACTCCGCCTGCTCGAATACGTTGAAGATCGCGTCGAGCCGATCCGGGGGAATGCCGATCCCCGTGTCGCGCACCTCGAGCCGCGTTGGACATCCGGCGTCGTCCGTCTCGAGGCGCACCACGACTTCACCGTGCTCGGTGAACTTGAGCGCGTTGCCGATGAGGTTGATGACCACCTGCTTCATCCGTGCCTCGTCGGTGTCGACAGCGTGCACCAGGGCCGGAAGTTCGGCGCGCAACTGCACCATGCGATCCCGCGTCTGCCCCTCGAGCTCGTCCACCGTCTCTCGCACCAGCGCGTCGAGGGCGACGGAGGTGATCTCGAGCGTCATGTGACCCGCTTCGATCTTGGAGAGATCGAGAATGTCGTTGATCAGGCCGAGCAGATGACGGCCATTCGTCGCGATGCGGGTGAGGTAGGAGAGATCGTTCTCGATCAGTCGCCCCGACTTGTTCTTCAGCAGGACGTTGGCGAATCCGATGATCGAGTTGAGCGGTGTGCGCAGCTCGTGACTCATGCGGGCGAGAAAGTCGCTCTTCGCGCGGCTCGCCGCCTCGGCCGCGTCGCGCGCCACGATGAGCTCCAGCTCGGCGCGCTTGCGCGCGCTGATGTCGCGGAAGTGCACCACGGCGCCGGATACGACGGCATGGTCACGCACCGGCGATGCGGCGTACTCCACCTGGAGGGGGATGCCGTCCTTGCGCCACAACACCTCGTCGTCCACCTCACATGGAACGCCCTGGGAGGCGGCGCGGCTCATGGGACATTCGTGCTCGGGATACGGAGTGCCGTCGCGACGCGAGTAATGTGTGACCTCGTGCATCACTCGCCCGATCAGCTCCTCGGGGCCGTAGCCGAGCATCTCCGACCCGCGGCGATTGACGAACGTGACCACGCCATGCGCGTCGAGGCCGAAGACGCCCTCACCCGACGCATCGAGCAGCTGCCGGATGTTGGTGGAGAGTCGCTGCCGCTCCTCGTCGGCGGCACGGCGCTCGGTGACGTCGCGGAGCGTGCCGGTGGTGCCGGCGAAGGTCCCGTCCGGATCACGGACGGCTCTCGTGCTGGCCTCCACCCACCGATAGCCGCCGGATTTCTGGAAGTAGCGCACCTCCACCAGGTTGCTGTGCAGGGCGCCCTCGGCGAGGGGCCGGAAGGCGTCGAGCAGGATGGTGCGGTCCGAGGGGTGCACGAACTTGAGGAAGTGCGACCCGAGACTCTCGCGCCACGGATGACCGGTGAGCGTGGCCCACGCCGGGTTGAGGAAGGTCCAGAGTCCCTGGGCGTCGGTCCGGAAGAAGACGTCCTGCATCTGTTCGATGACCGAGCGGTACTTCTGCTCGCTGCGGACGAGCGCCTCCTGCGCCTCGTGGCGGTCGGTCACGTCGTGCACGAGCACCATGCGCGCCGGCAGGCCGTCGAACTCCAATGGATAGGAGCTGATCTCCACGCGGCGCAGTGCACCGGACTTGGTGCGATGCACGGCAGCGCTGGCATACGCCTCGGAGCCCGGCGTGGCCGTGCGGAGCGCGTCCAGGCGCGCCTGTTCCGCCGGCGGACGAATATCGCGGAGCGTCATACCCAGGAACTCCTCGCGGGACCATCCGTAGCTGCGCACCGCAGCCTCGTTCACCTCCAGGAAGCGGAGCGTCTCGTCGTCGCAGACCCACGCCGGCAGTGGCGAGAGCGCGAACAGCGGCTGATAGCGCGCATCCTCGCGACCCTGCGCGGGACCCGTGGACGGCTCGGTGGTGGCGCTCGCGGGACCGGCGGGTGGGGGCGGTGCGGGAAGGGAAGCCATTCAGGTGGTAGGAGGGGCCGACCGGAGACTATCTTGCGTCGTGTTCGCGCCGCGCGCGAGTGTCAATCTCGTGTCCCTCGATCCCCTCGATGCCATGCCTGTCGTCCCATTCGATAGCCTCCCCGACGCGTCCCGCGTCTGGGTGTTCGGCAGTGACCGGCCGCTCACCGAGGAGGGGACCAAATTGCTCCTCAAGGGCGTGGAAGAGCATCTCACGAACTGGAAGGCACACGGCGAGCCACTCACGGTCGGCAGTCAGCTTCGGGATGACCGGTTCCTCGCCGTGGCCGTGGACCAGAGCACGGCGGGCGCGACCGGCTGCTCGATCGATGGCCTGTTCCGCGTGCTCCAGGGGCTGGAGTCCAGCGTCGGGGCGAGCCTCGTGGGTGGCGGTCGGGTGTTCTATCGCGACGGCACGGGCGGGGTGCAGAGTGTCTCGCGCGACAAGGTGCCGGAGCTCGCGAGCTCGGGCGCGATCACCAAGGACACCGTGGTGTTCGATACCAGCCTCACCGACCTGGGCGCGTTCCGCTCGGGGTTCGAGAAGCGAGCGAAGGAGAGCTGGATCAAGGATCTCATGGGAACGGCGGTCTGACGGACGGTCAACGCATCCAGCGCTCCAGGTTCTCTGTCACGAAATCGTCGTCGCCGAGCTCGGGGTACTGACGGCACACCCGATCGATCTCGTCTACCTGACCGGGTGACAAGGTTTCAGTGGGATCGAGGCACCAGGTGCCGGCGAGCAGCCCCTGACGTCGCAGTACCTCGTGAATGCCGGGAATGCAGCCCGCGAAGTTGTGAGCCGCGTCGAACACGGCGGCGTTGGCATCGGTGAGCGCGGCTCCTTCCCGCAGCATTGCTGCCTCCACCGCGGCGCCGCGGGCGCCGCGCACCCGGTCGACCATGCGCACGGCCGCGTGCGTCCACACCGCCCACTGCCCCAGCAGTCCGCCCATGATGTGGCGAACACCGGCGCGTCCTCCCGTGTGCACGGGGAAGGGGGTCAGCAGATCCAGCAGGATGTTGTCGTCGTTGCCGGTGTAGAGCACGAGATCCTCGCGGCCGGAGTCGGCGACGGCGCGGACGACGTCGAGCGTTCGATAGCGATTGAACGGCGCGATCTTGATGGCCCACGCGCTCCTGATCTCGGCGAACTCGCGCCAGAACGCATAGCTCAGCTCTCGCCCGCCCACGGCCGGTTGGAGATAGAAGCCGAAGAGCGGCAGGACCTCGGCGACCGCGCGGCAATGGCGAATCAGCTCCGCATCGCTCGCCTGCGCGAGCCCGCCGAGACTGAGCAGCACGAGATCGTAGCCGAGCGCGGCGGCGATCTCTGCCTCGGACACCGCCTGGCGCGTGTCACCCACCGCACCGGCGACGAGCGCAAAGGGAATGGAATTGTTCACGCGCGCCGCGCGCACGGTGTCGGCGGCCAGTTCGAGCACCGGACGCAAGAGCCCATGGTGCGGATGGCGGATGGCGAACTGCGTTGTGTGCACGCCCACCGCGATGCCGCCCGCGCCGGCGTCGACGTAGTATCGCGTGAGCGCACGCTGGCGCCGCTCGTCGAGGGTGCGGCGCGCGGTGAGCGCGAGCGGGTGCGCCGGAATGACCTGGCCGGCGCCCAGGTGTTCGCGAAGGCCCGTCACCTCAGAATCTGCCATCGCGCTTCTCGTACGACGTCGGCTTCCCAAGCAGGCGCCCGTCGTGGGTGATCCACTCGACGACCCACGTCACGAGGGTGTTCACTGACA
>JALYXJ010000382.1 GCA_030947165.1 Gemmatimonadota bacterium | reverse complement strand
GGAATGGGGGTTGTCGATGACCGCCCCGTCGTCGAACGACGGGGCGGGTCTTCAGGCCGAGGTCGCGCAGCGCCGGCCCTTCCATTCCGTGAAGGCCGAAGTGGCCGTGAGCATCCTCAGAACGGCGGCGCTGATCGAGCGGCATTTTGCCCAGGTCGTGTCGCGGACCGGTATGACCACGCAGCAGTACAACGTCCTGCGCATCCTGCGCGGCGCCGGCGACGCGGGGCTCCCGACGCTCGCCATCCGCGACCGGATGATCGAGGAAGCCGCCGGGATCACCCGGCTGCTCGACAAGCTGGAGAGCGCCGGATTCGTCGTGCGTGAACGCTCCACCCCCGATCGGCGGCAGGTGGTCTGTCAGATCACCTCGGCCGGCCTCGGCCTCCTGGCATCGCTCGACAAGCCGGTGGACGAAGTCAACCTCACGGCCGTGCAGATGCTCGACGAGCCGGAGAAGAAGACCCTCGTCGATCTGTTAGGGGCGGTGAGGGCTGGATGTACGGGAGCGAACAAGCATTAGCGCGCGGCCCATTCAGTGCGCGCCGGCCAGCCACCTCGCCAACCCTGAAGAACCCAGAGTCGCCGCACGGTCACCGTGTCGCGGCCGCGGAGCAGTGGAGCGAGGGCGTCGCGCTGCACGGACGAGAAGTACGGCGCCAGCCTGGCGACCGTCTCGTGCGTGACGCTGTCCGGACGCTCATCGACCAATGCGATCAGCGCGTCGCCTGGTCTCGCCGTCTGCGCGAAGCCGGGCCAGAGGTCGTACTGGTTGTGTCGTCCGCTGAGGCAGAGACAGAAGACGGTCGGCCGGCCGGCGCTGTGAAACGCGAGCTCGCTCACCTCCTGATACCGGTCCGCGGCCACCCACGCGCGAGACGAGCTACCGGCGGTCAGGGCCGACTGGAGGTTGCTCACCTGCGTCCCGACCCGATCCCATCCCGCCGAGCGCGCGAGCGGATCGCGCCGCGCCGGGAGCAGTGGAAGGATCGGCGCGAGCGCATGTACGTAGATCACGGCCACCATCACCGCCGCGAGCGCGATGCCGCGATTGACCCAGCGTCGCCATGCCCGCGACACGCCGGGCGACGAATACATTGACGCCAGCAGTGCCACTCCGGGGATGTACGAAGGCGCCGGCCAGTTGGCCTCGACCGACCGCCGCAGCGCGCTGTAGACGAAGAACAGCCAGCTCCCGACCGCTACGACAGCCAGCGCGAACCGGATATCGTCGGCCGTCCGGCGAAGCGAATTCCAGACAGAGTAGGCCCCCAGCGCAAATAGTATTGGTGATACAAGGGCGAGCTGGCCGCCGATCAGATCCAGCTCACGCTTGATCGCCGAGCCCTTGGGCGCGCCGAGTCCGTGCTGGAGCTGGAAGCGGAAGGAGATCCATTCGTGCGCCGCGTTCCACTGAATCACCGGCAGGAACACGAGCGTCGCCAGCACGCACGCCAGATACGGTCCCGGCTCGCGCAGCCGTGCACGCAGCGATGGACGGATCAGCACCGCGGCCGTGATGGTGATCGGCAGCAGGATCGACGTGTACTTGGACGCGAAGGCGAGGCCGAGCGCGACCCCCGCCGCGCTCCACCAGAGGAGCGCGGCCCCTGAATGACCTGGCGACTCGAGCGCGCGCACGACGCAGTAGAGTCCCACCGCGCTCGCCGCCAGCAGCGGGGCGTCGGGGGTGGCGAGCACGAGCCCCGACGCGGCCAAAGGCATCACGGCGAACACAATTGCTGCGGTGCGCGCGGCGAGGCCGCCGGCGAGCCGTCGCGCAATCGCCGACGCGGCGAGCGCCGCCATGCCTCCAGCCAGCACGGCGAAGAATCGGACGGCCAGGGGCGACGGCGGCACTCCCAGTGCGGTGAACAGCGACGTGCCCGCGCGGACCAGCACGGCGATCATCGGCGGGTGATCGAAGTAGCCGGCGGCGAGATGCGAGCCGCGCGACCAGTCCCAGTAGTAGGTTTCGTCGGGGAAAAGTGGGAGCAGCGCGGCGAAGACGAGCCGAAGCAGCGTCGCACCCGCGGTGACGAGCAGCGCGGTGCGCCAGCGGCGCGCGTCGCTCGCTCTGCGATTGCGATCCAACGCGGTACCCCCCCCCGTCAGCCGGCGTCGGTGAGCGGCGCGGCGCGACGCGAGCGCCGGATGCGCATCCCCAGAAAGAGCGCGAGCGCCCATGCGATCCACACGACGCGCTCGTCGCTGGACAGCGTGCGCACCATGCTCCACACCACCAGCGGCGCCGTCAATGGGAGGCCGATGCCCGACTCCGTGTCGGCCACGTAGCGCTCCACCACTTTGGTGCTGCGTTTGCCACCGCTGCGGATGAGCGTCGTGACCGCTGAAGCGAGGTCGCTGGGCGAGGCGCCGCGCCAGCCGGGCACGTACATGAGCGTCCAGGCCGAAGCGGTGTGTCCCCAGCCGTGATGATCGCTGCCCGCGACGAGCGCGAGACTCAGGCTGTCGGCGAGATGGATGATGCGCGCTCGCTCTCGGCGCGACTGGCCAAGCCCGCGCGGCGCGCCGTCGCTGAGCTCGATGGCGCGCACGCCGGCGGTGCCTGGGCCGGCCGCGGGAACGATCTTCGAGATGTCGCCCGGGATCGTCTCCACGAGCACCGGCTCGACGCCGCGCACGAGGCTCGCCATGCGCAACGCCTGCTCGTCGATGTCGCGCTGCATGGGATCGAGCAGGCCGCGCACCATGCGGTCCGCGTCGAGCACGTTGACGTGCTCCCCCTTCCACACGACTTCGATCCCCGGCAACAGCACGACCCCCTCGGCGGCGAGTTGAGGATTGTTCGCCCACGCATCGCGCGCGCCCTCGAAGGTGCGGTGATCGGTGACGTAGGCTGCGCCGAATCCCGCGTCGCGATGCCAGGCGCGGTTGTCCTCGGGCGTCCAGTCGGGACGGCCGTCGTGCGAGTACTTCGTATGCGAGTGGAAGTCGATCGCGAGGATGTCGGGGTTGCCGAGGTCGAGCGCGGCCATGGGGCGCGGGAGCATCATACCGGCGGCGTACACGCCGATCAGCCCCACCAGGGGAACGCCGATCCGCGCCGCCACACGCGCGACTCGGCGTGCGCGCGTCGTCACCGTGGGCGGCATGACCCGGCCACGCCACCACCACCAGAGGCCGAAGAGCAGCAGGAGGGTGACGAGCACGGCGACGTGCTGCCGAAGGCTCAGCAGCGTGAGCAGATCCAACAGATTGGAGAGGGGCGCGAGCAGGACGTACGCCGACGAGCGCCGCAGCGACGCGTCGGGCAGGGCTCCGCCCGCCACGGCGTCACGCAGCGGGGAGGTGGCGAAGGGCGCGCTGGCCAGCACGAGCACGACTATCGCAAGCAGCCACCAGTACGGGCGAAGCCGGCGCAACGGAGCGAGATAGCGGGATACAACGTTGTGATCTGCGGCGGCGGCGGCGCGTGGCACGTAAGGCTAGTCTTATAGTGGAATTAGGTTCCTACGGCGGTCATCCCGCGGGAGCGCCGTCAAAGGCGGCGCTCCTGCGGGATGACAGTCGAAAAAACATAGCCGTTCGCGCCGCCCGCCGC
>JALYXJ010000380.1 GCA_030947165.1 Gemmatimonadota bacterium | reverse complement strand
AGCACGCCGAGCTTTGCCGCGCCGAGGGCGATTGCCGCGGTTCCCAGGAACCGCCGGCGATCGTGATCGATTCCATCTGACATTGCGCCGCCTCCTGGTAACCTGGAGATCAGCCGAAGGTGAAGGCGAACGTCTCGACGCCGGGATCGAGGAACTCGATCTCGAATTGACGATCGACGATCGGCGTCGGCTGCCGGATCAACTGATACAGCCGCTGTTCGGTCACCGTGCCGCTGCCCTCGGCGTCGACGTCGGTGCCGTGCGCGGCGCCCGGCGGTTGACCATCGATCAGCACGCGGAAGCGCACGGACCTGCCCCGGACGGCTGGTCCCATGACAAGATGCAGATCGCGCGCGTGAAACCGATAGGCGATACGGCCGCTGGTCGTGTGCGATGCGGTGGCCTGCTTGCCCACGGTCCACTCACCCGACAGAGCCCAGTGATTGAGGCCAAGCGACGCCGGGACGGTGTACGCGTGGCGCTGGTCCTCGACCACTCCGCCGGGCGACGCGAAGTTCTCCGTGCGCTCATAGCCGACGTAATTCTCCGGCGACGCGAGGTCGCCCCAGTCGGCCGTCGCTTCGGCACTTCGACCCTCGACCGACACCAGGTCAGTGGGGACGCCGCGGGCTCCGGCCTCGAAGGCCGGCCGCCGTCAGCGGGGGCGAATCGAGCCACTCGGCGGCACTGGCGAGCGAGGCCAGCTCACCCTCCATGGGTCGTGCCGTCGACCCGTGCGTGATCTCCTCCAGCACGCGCCTATCCTCGGTTAGGGTCACGATCGCTGTCCCGATGGCAGCGGCGGACAGCGCGGCGAGAATGAGCTGGTCGGCCTTCATCACGAGCGCCTGATGGACTCGGGCTGCATCCCTGCCACTATGCTGTCGGGTGGGAACGCTGAACGCGGAGCGTGCAGTACAGACACGCGAAGATACGCCGGCCGCGCCGGCGCCTCAATGAGACCTTGGTTGCATCGACTATCCGGCCTTCACGCGTTACATGCGTCGCTCGCTGAGCCTTACATGCTCGGAGCTCGCCACGGATCGACTGCGCGGGCGTACCTCAGCCGGCGAACGCCATCACCGCCATGAGCGCGATGACGACCAGCACGGCTTCACGAAGGACGTTGACGGTGGCGCGCCTCGCGCGCCTGATCTGTGAGCGTGTCATGATTCGGTGGACTCGCTGAAGTCGACGGGCTGCTGTCCGCACGACAAGGCAGCCAAGCGGGGGAGCCGTCATCGGCAGGGCTCATCACCGCCCCCGACTCCATCAACGCGCCACGCCTGAGAACGTCACACCGCGGCCGTCGTGGCGCCGGCTTCCTCGAGCAGCGCGCGGTACCATCGGTCGGCCCCGCGGAGCCGGTCCTCGTAGCCGGCGCACCCCCAGATCACGCTGAGAGTGGCAGCCGTTCCCGGCTGCGTCTTGGTGCGCTGCGCATCGCGCACGGAGTTCGCGCATGGACCGTCCGCGTCGAAGATGCAAAGGAGCCCACCCAGGTCGATCTCCTGCCCCGACGCGTTGAAGACGTACGATGCCCCCGCCGGCGCGACGCGGATGCGGAAGGGTGCGCGCGCGCGGCCGAGGTCCACGACACTGATGGGCAGGCCGCTGTGCAGCGACACGGCGTTGCAGACGTCGACGGCGAGGTTGATGGAGCCGAGGGCACCTTCCGACGCCGCGCGCACGAGGTACTCGGAAGCGGGCTTGCCTCGGCCAGTCGGCTTGTAGCCGCCGTGGCGGAGCATGTCGCGCACTGCGCCGCGCAGCGTTTCGTCTCGGTGCACCGGTGCGGGCGCGTCGGCGTGGAGCAGCGCGAGCACCGCGGGCGGTGTGGAGAGCTCGCCGAGTGGCTTGGGGAAGTTCGTCGTGAACGCGGCGACGCGCAGTAGCGGGTGGGGGTCGACTGTGAGAGCCATTCAGACCCCCCGGAGCATTTCTTCCGCCGTCAGGAGGGAAATATCATCGCACCTGCGCGAAGCCTCGGGAGTTGATGATCCGGAAGAAGTTGGCCTCGGGACTGGCATGGAGGAGCAGGCCGAGCTGCGTGTTCGTCGCACGCAGATAGTGTATCAGCTGGCGCTTATCGCCGTCACCTACGGCTCGCGTCGCCTTGAATTCCTCGATCGCGGATCCACACGGAACCAAGCGAGGTGACCTTCCACCTCATCACCATTCGTACTCAGGTTATGCCACAATCAGTCGTTCCGCGAGAATCCGCGTTCCGTCTTTTCTGCGAAGTTCCGCGATATCGCCGTTGGGCTTCGGAGACCAGTGCCTCTTGGTGGCGCGCGCTCGCACGCGGCCGTGCCACCACCCACGCGCTCATCGCTTGCTAGCCGATTCGGTCGGCGCTGCTCTACCAATTTGAGCGAGCTCATCCCACGCGGCGCACACGCTTCACGTGCGCCGAATCACGATTGTGAGGTACGCATTTCGCTATCGTGTCGAGCCGTCTCACATCACATCGGAGCAGACAAATGCATTCACGTAATGTTCTTCGCGCCGCCCTGCTCGTCGCCGCGCCGTTGGTCACACAGGCGTGCGCGACGAAAGGATTCGTGCGCGAACAGGTCGCCGTGACGCGTGCGCAATCCGACTCCGCGCTCGCGTACGAGCGCGCGGCGCGCATCCAGGCCGACAACGAGCAGTCGGCCCGTCTCGCCGCTCTGCGTCTCGAGCTGGATACGCTGCGCACGCAGTTCGGCACCAGGATCGCCGCCGTCGAGAACGGCATCCGCTTCGCCATGCCCGTGACCTTCGCGTTCGACGACGCGACGGTCACAAGCGCCGACCGCCAACAGCTCGAGCGGTTCGCTCGCGTCGCGCAGCGGTACTATCCCGGCGCGATGATCACGGTGGAGGGTTTCACCGATCCAGCCGGATCCGAGCGATACAACCTCGCGCTGTCGCGTCGTCGCGCCGACAACGTCGGGCAGACGCTCGCGTCGCTCGGCGTCCCGTCGTCGCAGCTGCGCACGGTTGGCTATGGAGAGACACGCCTCGTCGTGCCGGGTGCGACGCACAACGAGCGGGGCGCCGAGCGAAATCGTCGGGTGGTGTTCGTGATCGAGACCGGCGCGGCGGAAGCGGACATGGTCGCGTCGCTGCGCTGACGGCGGGCGGCTCCTTTCCCGTTGGTCGAGAGAGAAAGCCCTGTCTACAGTCGTGTAGGCAGGGCTTCTTTGATTTCCAACCACGTCGCGTTGTCGGCAGACAATTCTCGTCACCATGGTTACGAGAGATGCGCTGCTGCCCTACTGTTCGAGGAGAGGGCGGCGAGCACCGGTGGCGGAGAGGAGTGGCGATGACGACGAGTGGCGAAACGAACGGGCTGAACCATCCCGTGTTGCGGCGGATGGTGGACGAGGCGGACGCGCTGGCACTGGCCGACCGGCGCACCCTGCTGAAGGGACTGATCCCGAGTGTCGCGCGGGAGATGACGCCGATCGAGTTCGAGTCATTCGTCCTCGAGCTTCGCCTCAAGGGCGAGCGCTTTTACGATGCGATGCTCCATCCCGGCGAGGGACGAGCCTCCCGGCACGTGCTCGGCGAGCGGGATCTCGAAGGGCGCTGAGTAGGGGCTTACTTGCTGATCGTTCTCGCGAAGAAGGACTTCGCCGCGTGTGCGTACGTCCAGGCGCGTCCGATCGGGTTGTCCTCGGTCCTGGGAACGCCGAGAACCACCTCGACCACCGGCCAGGACTCCTTCAGCGCAAAGGCGGAGTCGAGCGGGATGGCGAACCGCAGATTCCGTTGGCGCCACTCCGCGCCGGGCCGCAGCGTCGCGCGGACGGGAAAGGCGGCGCTCCGACGCTCGATGCTCCACGAGCTATCGCCAAGCGCCAGGCCGACCGCGATCGAATCAACGTGCTGAGTCAGCGTGTCGGGCGTGGGATAGCTGGCTTTCAGCGCGAGCGTCGATGCAATGACCACGGCACTGTCGGCGTACACGTCGACCCATCCGACGATCGCACTGGCGACACTCCAGTGGTCGGTGAGTTGTCCGGCATTGAGCGGCAACCGCACGAGCCGCCGACCTCGCCGCACGACCTCGGCCATGAACAGCGGGCGGCAGCGCTCCTCCATCCTGGCACCACGCTCGATCGAGCCGTCGGCGAGGAGCCGCACCTCCTGGTGGATCGCCACACAATGGCCCACCCGGTCCTCGATACGCAGGTCGTACCGCCCTGAGGTGAAGGGCGTGTCGGGCGCGTCGACAAGGGTGTCGACTGGTTCGAGGCGCACGGAGGCGACGGCCAGGGCATCGCGGGCGTGGCCCGCTGGGCCTCTGACCTCACGAGGATCTCCCTGAATTGGTAGGGCGATGTCGAACGGGCCGCGCTCGAGGGTCAGCGCATGCGAGCCGCGGGCGCGGTCGGTGATACGCGTCCAGATCTCGCGCTCGAGGCGACGAATGGGCGACGCCTGCTGCGCGCGCGCGTGGTTCGGAACGGCCAGCGCGGCGACGACAACAAGAGGGAGCAGAGGGCCCCGGACGACGAGAAGCAGTCTGCTGCGATG
>JALYXJ010000358.1 GCA_030947165.1 Gemmatimonadota bacterium | reverse complement strand
CGTCACGGATGCCCGCCGCCAGATATGCGCGCTTCACGTCCGAGTACACGAGGTTCGCGTTGTCGGTGTGCACGTAGATGCCCGGGCGGTAGCGCCCGTCCACGAGGAGGGCGCTCACCCACGACGTGTAGTAGTCGCGCATGGCCTGGTGCAGCGCGTCCATGCGTTCCAGGTCGAGGAACACCGTGGTGCCATGCGCGAAGCCTTCGCGCTCGGCGCGGTCGGCGGCGTCGAAGCCTTCGGTCGAGCCTCGCGGCGCGCTCACGAAGTCCGCGTTGCAGCTGTCCGTTGGCTTCGGGGGTGGTGCGATGCGCAGTATGGTCCGCATCACCGTGCGGGTCACGGTGTGGCGCTTCCTCCCCTTGCCCACGCGCACCTTGACCTTCTTGGTGACGGTCACCGGAATCTTGTGGGGCTTGCCTGGCACCCGACCCCACGTCTGCTGGCCGACGTAGAGCACGGCGAGCCCGTAACCCATCGCGGTCACGGTATCGCGTTTCCCCGACCAGCTTTCATCGGGGTGGCAGGGGCTGGGCAGGTAATAGCCCGCCCACTCGTACGGGGCGCCCCCGGTGCGCCAGGCGAGCATGGCGGCGTCGCCCGGATAGGTGCCCGTATCGAACCCCATGTGGCGCTGCGAGCTGGCGGCGGTCGCCAGGAGGGCCGGCTGCCCGGTCACGGTGGCGGCGGCCTGCGCGACCTGCTGCGAAAAACCACCGTCACCACAGGACAAGGCGGCGGCGCACGACAGCAGACCCAGCAGGACGTCCCTCCGACGCGCCATTCAGCTTCCTCCGGCTCACGTTGTGGCCTACCCCGAACTCCGAAAGATCGGTCTGGCGGCACCCGGTCACTGTGAAAGGCATCACCTGCGCCATGTGATGCGAGCTCAGCCGCTTTGGCAGTCACAAAGATGTTGTCGCGGTCGAGCCACCCCGCGTCATGGTTTTTGCAAAACGCGCCAACGGTCCGAGGCAGAACACACGTTGGTACACCATCTGAAGGTCTAATGCACAATCCTGTCCGTATCCCCGCTGGTCTCGTCATGGCCGTCGTGCTCGTCGCCGGCTGCTCCAAGGGCGACAGCACCGCTGACAAGATGAAGGCCCACGATTCCGCGATGGCGGCTGCGCCAGCGGCCGCGCCGGCCGCCGCTCCCGCCATGACCGACGCGAACATCTTTGCGGTGCTCGACGCGGCGAACGTGGCCGACAGCTCCGACGGGAGTGTGGCCGCGACGAAGGGGACCAGTGCCGATGTGAAGACATTCGGCCGCGACATGATGAGGGACCACCACGCCCTGCGCGCACAGGGCCAGGCATTGGCGAAGAAGATCAACGTCACGCCCGAGTCGCCGGCGAGCGACAACAGTCAGGCGGCCGCGGCGGCGTGGCATGACAGCCTGGTGGCGATGCCGAAGGGCGCCGCATTCGACAAGGCGTACATCGATCACGAAGTGACGGCGCACGAGCAGGTACTGCAGAAGGCGCAGACCGCGGAGGGCGCAGCGCAGAATGCCGAGCTCAAAGCGCTACTTCCCAAGGCTGGGGCGAACGTGCAGGCACACCTCGATCACGCCAAGCAGATCCACACCAAGCTGGGTGGCGCGAAGTAGCATCTCACCCGGCGCCCGCCCCGACGGAGGCACTGATGGCGACGTCGCGCGGCCAGGGCGCGCAGCAGCGGGGCGGCGACGCGCCCGGATCGCTCGTGCTGGTCGACGGCTCTAACGTCGCCCACTCGAGCGAGGGCGAGAAGGGCCTGCTGTCGAATATCACCCTGGTGTGCGACAAGCTGCGCGCCGAGGGCTACGAACCGCTCGTGCTGGTGGACGCCGCACTTCGCCACCAGATCGACGATCGGACGACGTACGAGCAGCTCGTGGAGTCCGGGGCGATCCGCCAGGCTCCGGCGGGCACGGACGCCGACTATTTCATCCTTGCGTTCGCCCGAGAGCTGGATGCGTCGATCGTCTCGAACGATCGTTTTCGCGATCGCCGGAGCGCCTTTCCCGAGGCCGCAAAGCGCCTCATCCGCTACATGGTGGTGAAGGGCGAGGTCGTGTTCGAGCGTCGCACCGGGCATCGGCACGACTGAGGCGCGCTGACGGCTCAGTCGGCTGCAAAGCGGGAACAGCCGCGCGCGCTCGCTGTACTAGTGGCCGGCACCCGACTGCATTAGCTTAAGTGCTTATTGACAGGCACGACGATTTCCCCCTCGGGTATCGCGAGTGGGACTTGATCGTCCGTTTGGTGGCAGTGCGTACTGGAAGCTCGCCCCCCGCTGACAGCGGGTGGCGTCTCCTCTATCCGAAGTACGCTGGGCACGCGAAAACCGTTGGTCACCCCACCTGGAGGCGCGCAGCGTCTCCATCAGGTCATGAGGCCGCAATGCTGAGTCCGACAGCGGACACGCCCGAACTGTCGCTCGTCATCCCCGTGTACAACGCGGCCGACCAGCTGCCGGCGACCCTCGACGCGGTTGACCGCTTCGCGTCGCGCTACCCTGCGTCGCTCGAGGTGCTCTTCGTCGACGATCACTCCAGCGAAGTCGAGACCCAGCTGATCCTCGAAGATTTCGCGCGACGGCGTCGCTTCGCTCGCGTCCTGCGCAACTCGGTGAATCGCGGCAAGGGATTCTCCGTCACGCGCGGCATGCTCGCCGCGGGCGGTCGCTATCGCGTCTTCACCGACGTGGATCTCGCCTATCCGCTCGACCAGGTTTATCGCATCGTCGCGCAGCTGGAGTCGGGCCACGACATCGCCATCGCGTGTCGCGTGCTCCCCGAGTCGCGCTACCTCATGAGCCCGAGCTTCTTCCACTACCTGTACACGCGCCACCTGATGAGCCGCGCGTTCAACAAGGTGGTGCAGCTGTTCCTCCTGCCGGGCATCCTGGACACCCAGGCGGGGCTCAAGGGGTTTACCGCCGCCGCCGCGACGCTCTGCTTCTCGCGCACCACCATCCCCGGCTTCGGATTCGACGTCGAGTGCCTCTACATCGCGCAGCAGCACGGTCTCGCGATCAAGCAGACGGCGGTGGAGTTCCGCTATGACGACGAGCCCACCACGGTGCGCTTTGCCCGCGACAGCAACCGCATGCTGAAGGACATCCTCCGTGTGCGCACGAACGCATGGCGCGGCCAGTATGCGGTCGCCAACCAGCCTTTCAGCTTCCCGGTCGAAGACCGACAGTGGGACACTGGCGCCACGCCAGCGCACGGCCTGCCCGCCGTGACCGAGCAGGTCCTCGCGGAAGCCTCATAACCCATCTGCATCAGTGCCCCTCGGGTGAAGGGCGGGACCGCACTGCGGTTCCGCCCTTCGTCCTTTCTGCTTTCCTTTCACGATGCCCACGACGCGCCTGCTCGTCATCAACGCCGACGACTTCGGATTCGCCCCGGGGGTGAACCGCGGTATCGTCGAAGCACACGAGGCCGGGAGCCTGTCCTCGACGTCGCTGATGGTGAACACGCCGGCGTTCGACGAAGCGGTGCATCTCGTTCAGTCGCGAGTGCCTCGGCTCGGCGTCGGGCTGCACCTGAACCTCATCGCCGGCCGGCCGCTCAGCGACGCGACGTCGCTCGTGAATCCGCGCACCGGGTTATTCCACCCCCTGCCCGAGCTGGCGGCGCGAGCGGTGAGCGGGCGCGTGCACCCTGCCGACGTGCGGCGAGAATGCGATGCGCAGCTCGCGGCGCTCCACGGCGCCGGGATCGTCCCGACCCATCTCGACAGTCACCGTCACGCGCACGCGTTGCCCGGCGTGCTACCGGCGGTCGTGGCGAGCGCACGTGCGGCGGGCGTGCCGGTGGTGCGTCGTCCCCTGGATCGGCCGTCGGCGAGTGAGCCGGCCGCCGCGGCGAAGATGCTCGTGCTGCACGCGGCATGGCGAGTGGCCTTCCGGGCGGTGGATGCGGACGGGCGAGCGCTGCTCAGCCGATCGCCGCACTTTCGCGGCATCGCGCTCCAGGGCGCACCCGACGTGGAAGCGCGCCTGCTCGCGTTATTCGATCGTCTCCCGTCCGGCGCGACGGAGCTCATGCTGCATCCAGGCCACGATGACGCCGTGCTCGCGACGCAGGACCCCTATCGCCTGGAGCGCGAGCGAGAACTCTCGGCGCTCTGCACGCCGGCGGTGCGCGCGCGGCTGGAGCGCGGCGACGTACGCCTCGTCAGCTTTGCGGCGCTGGCCGACCCGTGCTGACCGCGGGCGATCTATCGCCGGGGGTCCAGAGCTGCCGCTGCAGCTCGACCCACAGGACAATGCACGGCACCGTCTTGAAGCGATACGGATCGAACAGCGCGCGCTGAATCGCGCGCGGCATCGCGTCCGACGATGCGAGGATGGTGCACACGACGATGAAGCCGAACACGAACCAGTCCCAGCGCGACCGACGCTCGAGCGAGGCGAACCAGATCGCGGCTCCCGCCGAAGCGATGACGAACGTCGGGCTCTCCGCCTGGTGATTGAAGATCACGCAGAAGACCAGCACGGAACAGAGATACAGGCGGCGAAACGACCATTCGCTCCAGCGCTCGCGCCGCACGAGCAGAGGGGCGACGAGCGCCACCACGCCGGACAGCTGGAGGGGCCAGTTTGGCCAGTCGCCGTGCAGCAGCAGCTGCACCATCTCCATCACGCTGAACCCGCGTGCGAGCGCATCCTTCGATTCGATGGCGTGCCACGATCCGTACTCGGCCATCAGCACGGAGGCGGGAGTCACCAGCAGCGGGAGCAGGACGAGCACGGCCATCGACGTCGCGAGCGCCACGGCCACGCGAACCTTGCGTGGGTGGAAGACGGCGAAGCTCGCTGCCGCCAGCGGAAAGATCTTGACGCCGGCGCCGATGGCCGTGGCGAGGCTGCCAAGCATCGTGTGCCGGCGCTCGAAGGCGGCGAACGAGAAGATGATCAGCGCCGCCACGAGCGCATTGCTCTGCACGTTCTGAAGGGAGCCCAGCATGTCGAGAAACACGATCAACCGTGCAGTGACGGCCGCGCGACGGGGCAGCACCATTCCGAGCGCGACGTACAGCGTGCCCGCGTTGAGCGCGTTCCAGAGGAGCATCGCCACCCCGAACGGGGGCAGCGCGAACGGGAGAAACAGCAGGGCGAACGTCGGGCTGTACTTATAGAAGTCGAAATGCTCCGCCGGGTACGCCGCATACAGATCCTGCTCGCGCAGCAGGTGCAGTGCGGCGGCGCGGAAGATGAGGAAGTTGTTGTTCTGGTGCGCGACGCCTTGCTGGACCGTGGCGCCGACCACGGCAGCGACCCACAGGAGCCCCACCACCAGCTCGACGCGCCGGAAGCCGCTGCTTGGTTCGAATGATCCTGACGAGCCGGGCATCGAATGGGGGTGAATTGAAAGGACAGCGGCCGAAAGCTAGACGGTGGTCTGACACGGTGGAACACGACGGCACTGCTTTTGACTCTGAAGTGGCCATGACAAAGCCGCGTTCTCCCGGTGGTGCGCTGCACACCGTACTGCTCGACATCGATGGCACCCTGATCGACAGCAACGACGCGCACGCCCGTGCCTGGGTCGCCGCGCTGTCGGCGCACGGATACGAAGTGCCGTTCGAGAAGATTCGACCGCTGATCGGCATGGGTGGGGACAAGATTCTCCCGCAGCTCACAGGACTCGATCCGGAGAGCGGCGAGGCGGAGCGAATCTCCAAGTCCCGCGGCGAGATCTTCGTCGCCGAGGAGCTGCCCACCCTCCGTCCTACGCCGGGTGCGCGTGCG
>JALYXJ010000356.1 GCA_030947165.1 Gemmatimonadota bacterium | reverse complement strand
ACGATGACGACGCGGTCGCACTTGTTCTTCGCCGTGAAGTCGCGGATATCCTGCCGCAACTGCTCAGCCAAATCCCGCTTTGTCTTGCCCTTCTTGACGTTCTTGCCGTGGATGCGCGTGACGTACTTGTTCTCGAACACCGCCGACATCGGCTTGATCGACTTCAGGAAGTCGGCGATCGGCTCGAGATCCTTGTCCTCGAGCACGCCCGCCTTCTTGGCCGCGGTGTAAGCATCGTCCGGAATCGGATCCCATGCGCCGAAGACGAGGTCCTTCAGGTCCGCCAGGGGCACGAAGTCCTTGATCAGCGGCGCGCGATTCTCCGTCCGCTTGCCGAGTCGGATCGTCGCCGTCTGCGTGAGGGAGCCGATGGGCTTGCTGCGGCCTCGGCGGATGGCCTCCACCCCTGCCATGAACGTCGTCGCCACGGCGCCGAGTCCCGGCGTGATGATGCCGAGGCGGCCCGTGGCGGGCTTTGGGGTGGTCGGTGCGTCCTTGCCAGAACCTTTCACGAACCTATTCTCCTGTGAGCAGAGGGCGCGGCGACCGGCTTGCGCGACCAGAAGCGAGGCGGAGCCTCGCTCTCGGTGCGCGCTTCGGCTTTGTCCGCTCGCGTGGTGGCCGTATACACGTACGCCACGCGCTGGATCACGGTGATCCAGGCCGTAACGGTCAGAATGACGATGATGATGGCGAGCACCCATCCGTCGAGCACGAGGCCGAACAGCGCCTGGGGGGCGGAGAGGAGCACGACGCGCTCGGGGCGTTGCAGCAGGCCGACTTTCGCATCGAGGCCGAGCGCCTCGGCACGGGCCCGGGTATAGGAGGTGAGAAACGCACCCACCAGGCCCAGCAGCGCAGTGATCATGAGCGGGACGCTGCCATGGATGCGACTCGTGGCATAGAAGACCGCGATCCCGCCGAGCACGAAGCCGTCGGCGAGCCGATCGAGCGTGGAGTCGAGGAAGGCGCCGAAGGTGGAGCTCTTGTTCGAGCGCCGCGCCACCGTGCCGTCGAGCACGTCGAACAGCGCGGTCACGCCGAGGAAGAATCCGCCGGTCCGGATGTGACCCGTGCCATAGATGATGCCACCGATCACGGTACATAGTGTACCGAACACCGTGATCGTGTTGGGGTGCACGTTGTGCTTCACCAACCAGTTCGCCACCGGGTCGATGAGCCGCAGATAACCGTTTTTGATCCAGTCGGGCAAAATCTTCATGCGGCTCCGAGGCACACGGAGGTCCCGCGGCCGGACGGTCGAGCGGCGGTGACGATGGGAGGAATGGCGAACGGGCCGGAGGACGCCCTCCGGCCCGTAAAAGCTATTCGGGGTGCCACGGTCCAGCAACCAACCGAGCAACGTCGAATCAGGGCACGCTCCAGACGAACGTCCCGCTCAGCGGCGCGTTGCGGCTCTGGTAGGTGCGCGAGCCGTCCACCGTCACCGCCTTGAACGTCACGCTGGTGCCGGACTGCACGCCGGCCACCGGGACCTTCTCGACGGTGTTCGCGGGGATCTGCCGCAGGAACAGCTCGCCCTGCGCCGGTGTGGTGACGTAAACATTCACCGCCTGGCTGAGATTGTTGGTGATCTGCACCGTCTGTTCGCCGGTCGTCGGGGTCGGTGCGGTCCGCACCTCGACCTGCCGCTGGCTGCACGCGGCGGAGACACTGAGCGCGAGCGCGAGCACCGATGTCCTCAACAATGATGTCATGATTGGAACGACTCCTCGGTCGGGATCGAAAGATGGTCGAGCGAACGTCGTGCGACCGTGCAAGACACATGCGCGCCGCCGCGTCCGCCACTGGACGTTACCGAGGCCGCGGGGTCGGCGCTACCTCTCGTGAAAACGCGTCATCATTCCGTGTTCGAGTGGCGCGGGATATACTAACGCCACCTCTTTCTCCTCTTTGAGCCAATGCCTCGTTGCTCTCGTCGGACCCTGCTGGCGTCGCTGCTCGCCATCGCCGGCGCGTTGCCCGGGCCGGCTATCGCGCAGTCGCCCCGGCGCTTTCACAAGCCCGTCCGGCCAACGGATCGCCAGCGAGTCGGCGCGTCACCGGCGCAGGCCGCGCTCCGCGACACCCTGCAGGCGATTCTCGATCGAGGCGTTGCGGACAGTGCATTTCCCGGCGCCGTCGCCGTGATCGGGTCGCACGCCGGACCGCTCGTGACCGTGACCGCCGGCCATCTCGACTGGGCGCCCTCACCCGCGCCGACCGTGGAGACGCTCTGGGACATCGCCTCGCTCACGAAGGTCGTCGGCATGACGTCGGCGATGATGCAGCTCGTGGAGGGCGGCCAGGTGAATCTCGACGCTCCGGTCCAACGGTACCTCCCGGAATGGACGGGTCCCGGCAAGGACCGCGTCACGGTACGCGACCTCATCACGCACCGCTCGGGACTGCCCGCGTTCAAGCAGTACTTCAAGCTGAACGTCTCGCCCGACTCGACCCTGCGCCTGTTTTTCACGACACCGCTCGACACGACGCCCGGCGTGCGGATGGTCTACAGCGACATCGGCGCGATCCTGCTCGGCAAGATCGTCGAGCGCGTGAGCGGCGAGCGGCTCGACGCCTACCTGTGGCGGTACGTGTTCGCGCCGCTCGGGATGCGCGACACCCGCTATCGGCCCGATTCGTCGCTGCTCTCGCGCATCGCGCCGACGGAGATGGACCCGTGGCGCGGCCGACACCTGCGCGGCGAGGTGCACGACGAGAATGCGGCGGCGCTCGGCGGCGTGTCGGCCCATGCGGGACTGTTCAGCACCGCGAATGACCTCGGGCGCCTGGCACGCGTCTATCTGAACGGGGGCGCGCTCGACAGCGGTCGCCTCGCACGCGCCGCAACCATTCGGCAGTTCACCACGGTGCAGGATTCCACCTTCTCCAGTCGTGCCCTGGGCTGGGACACGCCGAGCGCGAACAGCTCGGCGGGGCACTTCATCACGCGTCCCGCGTTCGGCCACACCGGCTTCACCGGCACGTCGCTCTGGATCGCGCCACAGCACGACCTGTACGTCCTTCTTCTCACGAATCGGGTGAATCCCACCCGCGAGCACAGCAGGATCGGTCCCGTTCGCGTCGCCGTCGCCGACGCCGCGATGCGGGCGCTGCACCCTGACGTCGTGCAGGCCATCGAGCTGCGCGCCGCGTCTGCCTCTCCCTCTTCCACAGCGCGTCCATGAATCTCTCGGCAATCGACTGGGCGATCGTCTTCGGCTACTTCGCGTTGTCGATGGGCATCGGGCTGGTCTTCACGAAGAAAGGCGGCGAGAGCATCGAGGAGTACTTCCTCTCCGGCCGCAACGTGAGCTGGTGGCTGGCCGGCGCCAGCATGGTGGCCACGACCTTCGCCGCGGACACGCCGCTCGTCGTCACCGGCCTGGTGTTCGCGAACGGCGTGGCGGGCAATTGGCTGTGGTGGAACATGCTGATGAGCGGGATGCTCACCGTGTTCTTCTTCGCGCGACTCTGGCGCCGCGCCGGTGTGATGACCGACGTCGAGTTCGCCGAGCTCCGGTACAGCGGTCGCCCAGCGGCCGCGCTGCGCGGGTTCCGCGCGCTGTATCTCGCCCTGCCGATCAATCTCATCATCCTCGGGTGGGTGACCCGCGCGATGATCAAGATCCTCACCATCTCGCTCGGGCTCCGTCCCGTGCACGTCGCCGGCTTCGAGATCTCGGGGGACATCCTGGCGGTGGGCATCTGCTTCATCATTACGGTCGCGTACTCGGCGGGCGCCGGCATGTGGGCCGTGCTGTGGACGGACCTGGTGCAGTTCGTGATCAAGATGTCGGCGGTGATCATTCTCGCGATCTACGCCGTGAAGGCGGTCGGCGGCATGGACACGCTCAGGGCCGGCCTCGCCACCAAGTTCGGCAGCTCGGGGGCGGCCATCTCGGTGCTCCCGATCAAGATCACCCCGAACGGGATCGAGGCGTACACCTGGATGCCACTGCTCGCGCTGGCCGTGTTCCTCTCTGTGCAGTGGTGGGCGGCGTGGTATCCGGGCGCCGAGCCGGGCGGAGGCGGATATGTGGCCCAACGCATCTTCTCGTCGAAGACGGAGAAGGACGGCGTGCTCGCTACGCTGTTCTTCCAGGTGGCGCACTACGCGATCCGTCCGTGGCCGTGGATCATCACCGGCCTGGCGACGGTGCTGCTCTACCCCGCCGGTATCGGCGCGGCGCACGATCACGAGGCGGCCTACGTGCAGGCGTTCGTCGATCTGCTCCCGTCGCCCTGGCGCGGATTCATGATGGCCGGCTTCGCCGCGGCGTACATGTCCACGGTCGGCACGCAGCTCAACTGGGGCGCGTCGTACCTCGTGAATGACTTCTACAAGCGATTCGTCAACAAGACGGCCACGGAGAAGCACTACGTCGCCGTGTCGCGCTCGGCCACGGTGCTCCTCTTCCTGCTCTCGATCTTCGTGACGATGAACCTCCAGACCGTGGAAGGGGCGTGGAAATTCCTCCTCGCGCTCGGGTCGGGGACGGGGCTCGTGCTGATCCTGCGTTGGTACTGGTGGCGCATCAATGCGTGGAGCGAGATCAGCGCGATGATCGCGTCGCTGCTCATCTCCGTGGGCGCGATCTGGCTGATGAACGGCCACGCGTGGTGGCTGGAAGGCGGTCGCTTTCCGGTCGGCGATCTCCGCACCGATGCCTGGGTGATGTTGATCACCGTCACGCTCAGCACGATCATCTGGGTCTCCGTGACCTATGCCACGGCTGCTGAGCCGGAGAGCAAGCTGGAGTCGTTCTACCAGCGCGTGCGGCCGGGGGGCCCGGGTTGGCGCCGGATCTCCGATCGACTCGGCTATGGCGGGGAGCAGATCCCCGGTGGCGCGCTGGCCTGGGTCAACTGGCTGGCGGGCATCGTCGCGGTGTACGCCACGCTGTTCGGCATCGGCAAGGTCGTGTTCGGCGAGACGATGACCGGGCTCATCATGCTGGTGGTCGCCGCGCTCGCGTTCGCCTGGATCGCCCGCGCCTTCCGTGAGGAAGACGCCGGCCCGCGGGCTCAGCGGGACATCGTCCGGCCAGTGGCAGCGGACTAGGCACGATGCCGTCCTGAGAGAGGACAGGGGAACCAGGGCGGTTCGGGGCGTACTAATCAGACGTTCCCAGCAGTCTCCGGCTTGAACCTGGAGCCGTTGCAGGGTATATACTTACGTGAGTGGATGACCGCGCGGCCGGCCCGGCCTGCGCTTCACACTGGAGGGCCTGTGAGCACGACCAACCAACCCGAAGTCCTGATGACCGTCACGCCCGTCGCGGGCGAAGAGGTCAAGAAGTTCATGTCCCAGGAAGGCGTCGATCCGGCGGTCGGTGGCTTGCGCGTGAGCGTGCAGCCGGGTGGCTGCAGCGGCTTCAAGTACGGCCTCCTGATCGAGGACGCGGCGGCCGAGGACGACCTCGTGGTCGAGCAGGGCGAATACCGCGTGTTCGTGGATCCGTTCTCGGCTCAGTACATCAGCGGCGTGGTCATCGACTACGTCTCCTCGATGCAGGGGTCGGGCTTTACCTTCAAGAACCCGAACGCGACCGGCGGCTGCGGTTGCGGCAGCTCCTTCTCCGCCTGAGCTGACAGGACTCCCATGACGGAACCGGTCACTGGCGCCCATCAGGACGTCGGCACCGGGCACGAGGCCCGCGAGCGCATGGCGCCTCGCGGGCCTTCGCGTGTCCCGGCCACGTCCCACGCGGCCGCGCTCGAGCGCATCCGCACCATCGTCGTGGAGGAGCACGAGGATCTTGCCCGGCTGATTGCCGCGCGCATTGCCATCCTCATC
>JALYXJ010000335.1 GCA_030947165.1 Gemmatimonadota bacterium | reverse complement strand
CCTCCAGCGTGGCGCGGAACGACGCGACCAGATGGTGGGGAAGCTTGCGGATGAACCCGACGGTATCCGTGACCAGCACCTGCGCGTTCTCTCCGAGGTCCACCTCGCGCGTCAGCGGGTCGAGCGTCGCGAACAGGCGGTCTTCCACGTGCACGTCATCCGCGCCCGTGAGGCCGCGCAGGATCGACGACTTGCCGGCGTTCGTGTAGCCGACGAGCGACGCCTTGAACGATCCCGCGCGCGATTGCCGCTGCACGGCCCGGTTCTGCTGAACGTGCGCCAGGCGCTCCTTGAGCAGCTTGATGCGGCCGTTGATCAGCCGGCGGTCGCTCTCGAGCTGCGTTTCACCAGGGCCGCGAACGCCGATGCCGCCGCGGAATTTCTCGAGGTGGGTCCACATGCGCGTAAGGCGCGGCAGCGTGTACTCGAGCTGCGCGAGCTCCACCTGCATCTTCGCTTCGCTGCTGCGGGCGCGCGTCGCGAAGATGTCGAGGATGAGCTCCGCGCGATCCACCACGCGTGTGCCCACGATGTCCTCGACATTCTTCCCCTGGCTCGGCGACAGCTCGTCGTCGAAGATGATGAGCGTGGCGCCCTTCTCGGCGACCATGGCGCGCAGCTCCTCGATCTTGCCCTTGCCGAGATAGGTGCCCGGATGCGGGCGGTCGAGCTGTTGCGTGAGCTCGCCGACGACCTCCGCCCCGGCGGTATCGGCGAGCCGCTCGAGCTCCCGAAGGTGCTCGTCCAACAGCTTGCCCGCGCCGGCTCGCTTGAGCGGCGCCCCCACGAGGAGCGCGCGCTCAATCGGGGTGGAAACCGTGATCAGGTCGCGTGAGATGAAAGAACCTCGGAAGAAGGGTGCGATGTCATCCCGCCGGAGCGAGCCGAGCGTGCGAGTGTCGGGATCTACTGTACTTGACGAGTCACTCCATCGGGCGAGTAGATTGCCCAGAGGGCACCCACACCCGCTACGCTCGCGCGGGAAGACAACCCTACCGGCTGGTCCCGCCGAACGCCGTGAAGCGCCCGGTGGAGGAATAGGGCACCGTGAAGTTACCCACGACCGTGCCCACCGTCACATCGCCGTTCACGCGATAGGGCACCGCGCCCTGGTTGAGAAGCTGCCGTCCCGCCGCCCCGATGCCTGCATACGTGAAGCTCACCGGGATCGTCACCGTCGTGGAGTCCCCCGACTGCACCGTGAACTGACTGTCGAGGATGCCGGTGGCGAGGTTCACCTGATCGCCCACCTGCACGTTGTACGACAGGCGTGTCGCGTCGAGGCGGTAGCCGTTCGGGTTGAAGACGTTGAGCTTCACGGCGAGCTGGCCGCCGGTGAGGCCGACCCCCTGCACCGCCACGTCCTTGAGGTTCACCACGGGCTGTTGAAATGCCGCCTTCCCCAGCGTGCTGCAGCCTGCCGCCACTGCGATCGCGGTCGCAGCCGCACCCAACATCAGACGACGCATCGTTCACTCCTCCGTTGACGGTTCTCGGCCGGTCCCTCGCGCCGATGTTTTCTCCCCTGCCGTATCCGCGTGGCTCCGGGCTCGCAGCTCCTCCCACCAGGCGAGGCGCTTGGCGATCTCCTTCTCGAAGCCGAACGGCCCGGGCTCGTAGAATGCCGAGCCGACGAGTGCCTCGGGGAGATATTCCTGCGGGATGTACGCCTCGGGTACGGCATGCGCGTACTGATACCCCTCGTGATACCCCAGTTCCTTCATGAGCTTCGTGGGCGCATTGCGGATGTGCAGCGGCACCTGGGCCGCGGGGTGCTCGCGCGCCGCCTCCAGCGCCGCGCTCAGCGCGCGATAGCTGCTGTTCGACTTCGGCGCCGTCGCCAGATAAATCACCATCTGTGACATCGGAAGGTATCCCTCGGGCGCGCCCAACATGTGATATGCGTCACGGGCCGCCACGGCGAGCTTGAGCGCTTCGGGGTCGGCGAGCCCGATGTCCTCCGCCGCCATCGCAATCGCGCGGCGAAAGATGACCATCGGGTCCTGTCCGCCCTCGAGCATGCGCGCCATCCAGTAGAGTGCCGCCTGTGGATCGCTGCCACGCAACGACTTGTGAAAGGCGCTGAGGATGTTGTACGTCTCCTCGCCACCCTTGTCGTAGTGCGAGAAGCGGAGTTGCGCCGCTTCCTTGGCGGCGGTCGCGGTGATGTGTCCGCCCACGCCGACGTGGTCGGCCGCCGCCTCGAGCACGGTGAGCGCGCGCCGCGCGTCGCCATCCGCCTCGAGCGCGAGCAGCTCCACGGCGTCGTCATCCACGGTGAGGCCGAGTGTGCCGAGCCCCCGCTCGGTGTCGCCCAGCGCGCGACGGATTACCCCGTTGATGTCGGCGGGGGAGAGCGGACGCAGCACGAACACGCGGACCCGCGAGAGCAGCGCTCCGTTGATCTCGAAGCTCGGGTTTTCGGTCGTCGCGCCGATGAGGGTGATCGTGCCCGACTCCACGTGCGGCAGGAACGCGTCCTGCTGCGCCTTGTTGAAGCGGTGGATCTCGTCGGCGAACAGGATCGTGCCTCGCCCCGTCTCCAGCCGGTCCTCCGCCTCGCGCACGATCTCACGCACCCGCGGCACGCCCTCCGTGACCGCCGAGAATGGCACGAACTCGCGGTCGGTGTACCGCGCGATGAGGCGCGCGAGCGTCGTCTTGCCCGTGCCCGGGGGTCCCCAGAACACCATGGACGACACCGTACCCTTCTCGATGCGCTCGCGCAGCGGCATCCCGGACGCCAGCAGGTGCGCCTGCCCGGCGAACTCCTCGAGCGAGCGAGGTCGCATGCGCGCCGCCAGCGGCGGCGGAGGCGCCGCCGCCGCGAACAGCGACGGACCACCCGGCTTGCCGCGACCGGTGCGACGCTCAGCCATCGTCACGCTCCCGCAAGCGTGCGCGCGAGAAAATAGGTGCCGGTGCCGCCCAGAAAGGCCAGCGGCAGATGCCATCCTCCGCGCGCGCGAAACTCGGGCACCAGGTTCGACATTCCCACGTACAGCGTCACTCCCGCCGCCAACGCCAGCCCGTGCTCGCGCAGCACGCCGACCTGCTCCGTGAACACCACGCCGGCAATCGTCGCCACCCCGAGTGCCCCGGCTGCCAGCAGCGCGCGACGACGTCCCTGGCCGGCCGCCAGGAAGAGGCTGGAGATCGCGAGCCCCTCGGGCACCTTGTGAAGCACCACGGCGACGAATACCAGCGCACCGACTGCGCCACCGATGTCCAAACCACTCGCCACCGCCACCCCGTCCACGAACGTATGCAGGAGCAGGCCCACGAGCGCCGCCACGCTCACCGCGTGCGAGACATGGTGCGTCTCCTCACCGAAATGGAAATGCGTGCCGATCACGTGCTGGGTGATGTGCACGGCGAGATAGCCCCCGAGCGCGACGATCGCCGCGGAGTGACCGCCCCGCGCGAGCGCCTCTGGCAACAGGTCGATGAGCCCGACGGAGATCATGAATCCCGCCGCGAAGGCGAGCATTCCATCGAGGGCGCGGACACTCCAGCGCGCGCGCGACGTGACCGCCAGCGCGCCGACCAGATTGGCGCTCGCCGCCGCCACCGCATAGACGAGCTTGTCGGTCGTCACGGTCGTTGGGCGGGTGCAGGTTCTTCGCTCCGCTCAGGACGACCGGATCCAGGCGAAAAGCTCACACGCGCTGGAGCGCGAGCCGCTCCGCCGACGCCGCGAGCGCGCTCATGAGATCGGGGGCGGCCGGGAACGACTGGCGGTTGATCTTCCAGCTCTTCGGACGCAGCCGCTGCCGCTCCTCCAGCCCACGCCCTTCGAGGAGATAGAGCCACCGATCCGTCTTGGAGTAGATGAACAGCTCCAGGTGCGGGTTCAGCGAGAGCTGATCCTCGGAATTGAAGATGCTCACCTCGGTGCCGCCGTACCGAGCCAGCAGCAGGCGGAGCCGCGCGATCGCATCACGGACGTCGGGTAGCGCGAGCGCCTCCCCCTTCCAGCTCCTCCCGCTGCGAAGGTCGTCGATGTGCAGGTCCACCGCCGGGCTGAGGAGCTCGGACAGCGTCCAGAACAGATCGACGACCCGCTCGGCGTTGGCGACGACGTGCGCCGTGTAGACGCCATCCTCCTCGGTGAAGGTGAAGCCGTCGTTGCTGGCGCGGAACCGCCGCCAGATCGAGGCCTCGGGCTGCTTCCCACGAAATAGCATTGCGAGATTACTGCTCGGTCGAAGGTTGACCTCGCCCCGACGACGGGGGAGAGCCTGCATGGCCGCCGAGCGATGCCGCGAGCTGCGGCACCTCGGCGAGCAGACCCTCTGGCGTGTTCCGTGCCGGATCCTCGAGCACCTGCTGGAGCAGCGCGTTCAGAATCTTAGCATAGATCGGCCCGGCGGGGATGCCCAGGCGCCGCAGATCGTCGCCGCTGACCTGGAGATCGGCCAGGGCGATGGGATCGCGGTAGAGCGCTCGCCGCATGCGCCTGTGCAGGGCGCGCACCGCCGCATTGGATGGCGCTGCGCCGTCTCTGGCTCGCACCGCCTCCCACCGTGCGAGGGCGATGCGGAGAAAGGCGCCCGTCTCCAACCGCCCGAGCGACGCGACCCACTGGCGTACCTGCACGTCGCCGGGCGCGCCGGCAAGGAGCGCGGCTGCGATCTCCCCGCCGAGACGCTGCCATCGCTCGGCCAGTCCCACCACCCAGTTGGTGTCGTGCTTGGACGCCCGTAGGTTCAGCATGGCGTGCCGCGCCGTGGCCGGCGGCACGTCGAGAAACAGCGCCGCCAGTCGGTTCGACGTCCGCTGGGGCTGCGCCCGTCTACCTGCGTCGTGAGGAGGCAGGCGGTTCAGTGTGTCGAGCGCCACCTCGCTCACATCCGCGAGCGCAGGGATCAGCACGGCGAGTGCTCCGGTCCCGCGCCAGAGCCGGAGGGCGGTGGCTGGGTGCGCCACCTGCTCCATCGTCTTGACCAGCTCCTGCTGCACGCGCTCGGCGGAGAGCCGCGTCAGGTGCGGAGCCGATGCCTCGATGGCCTCGCGGGTCGCCGGCTCGATGGCGAAATCGAACCGCGACGCGAAGCGAATTGCTCGCAGGGCCCGCAGGCGGTCCTCGCGCATGCGTGCATCGGCGTCGCCGACGGCGCGCACCAGCCGCGCCTGTAGATCGTCGCGACCACCGAATGGATCGCGGACCTCCTCGGTGCGGGGACGATAGGCCACGGCGTTGATCGTGAAGTCGCGTCGGGCGAGATCATCATCCAGGCTCACGCCGAACTCGACTTCGGCATGGCGGCCGTCGGTCCGGACGTCGCGGCGGAACGTCGTGACCTCGTGCGGCACACCGGCAT
>JALYXJ010000332.1 GCA_030947165.1 Gemmatimonadota bacterium | reverse complement strand
CCCTCAGGACGACAGCGACGTCACGCTTCAGTACGCTGTTTCGCGCGCCGATCGCCGATCGAGTGCAGATCCACCGCCAGCATGTCGATCCGTCGCCCGCTCATCGCCTTCACCGTGAACACGGCATGGCTCGCCGTCACGCGGTCTCCTCCCACCGGCAGCCGGCCAAGGGCCCCGAAGATATAGCCGCCGATCGTCGTGTATTCGTCGTCCGGCACGTTGAGCCCGAACCGCTCGTTCATCTCGCCGATGTTCATCGAGCCCGGGATCAGCACGTCGTGTCCGGGCTCGGCGGCATTCAGGAGCTCCGGCTCGTCGTACTCGTCGAGGATCTCTCCGACGATCTCCTCGAGCAGATCTTCCATCGTCACGATGCCGGCGGTGCCGCCGTACTCGTCGAGTACCACGGCCATGTGCTCCTTCAGTCGCTTGAAGTCGGCAAGCACTTCCTCCACCTCGCGCGAGCCCGGCACCACGTGCACCGGCCGCATCATCCCCTGCACGGTGAAGTCCCGCGGCGGGTTGCGGAGCAGCGGGATGAAGTCCTTCGCCAGCACGAGCCCCACGATGTTGTCGATCGACTCCTCGTACACCGGATACCGCGACCGCTGGGCCTCCACCACCAGCGTCAGCGCCTCGTCGAGCGTGGACTCGATGTCGAGCGCATCGATCGCCGTGCGCGGCGTCATCACCTCGCGCGCGTTCTTCTCGGAAAACTCGAACACACCCTCGATCAGCGCGGCGTCCTGCCGCTCGAGCGCGCCCACCTCCTGGCTCTGCTCCACGAGGATGCGCAGCTCGTCCGCGGAGTGCACGTTCTCCTCGGCGCTACCGGGCCGCAGGCCGAACGGCTTGAGCACGAGCTCCGCCGACTTGTTGAGCAGCCAGGTGAACGGCTTCGTGATCCATGCGAAGGCCATGAGGCCAGGCACGAGCCATCGCGACACGCGCTCGGGATTGTTGATCGTTGCTCCTCGTGGCGCGAGCTCACCGAACACCACGTGGCCGTACGTCACCACAGACATGGCGATCACGGTGCCCAGTCCGGCGCGGGCGCCGAGTCGCACGAGCCAGGGAACATGGACGATCGTGTCGGCGAAGTAGTGCGCCAGCGTCTCTTCCGCCAATGCGCCGATGCCGATGCTGGCGAGCGTGATGCCGAACTGGCTCGCCGACAGCAGCCGGGCGAGATTCGACGTTGCGCGCAGCACCAGCCGGGCGTTGGCGTCGCCGCTGCGTGCCATCGCCTCGAGTCGCGAGCGGCGCGAGCGAACCACGGAGAACTCCGCGGCGACGAAGAAGGCGTTCGCAGCGAGGAGCCCGATGAGGGCGAGGATGCGTCCGAGCACCGACGGAACGTAATCCGGCGCGGACGCGCAAGCCACTGGTTGGCAACAGCTTGAGTTTCGGCCGCCACCCGCCGAGACTCCTTGGGATGATGAGCGACGGGATCAGCGACTACCGCATCGAGAAGTTCCGCCGGCGCGTCGAGGTCACCCTCGGCGATGGACGGCGGCTCGACGGCGACGTCTTCGTGCAGGCGGTCGCGCGCCTGCATGAAGGACCGGAGGACCCGCTCGACCTGCTCGACAACGACGATCTCTTTCTTCCCCTCGTGATGCCGACCGGTGAGGCCTTCCTCGTTCAGAAGACGCAGATCGCCGTGGTGGGCACCACCCTGCCTGATGGTGACGATGCGCTCGACCGGGGCGTCGTTGGCATGCGCATCGAGTGCACCCTGATCGATGGCAGCTCGCACGTGGGGTCCATCTTCCCCGAGGTCCGCGCCAACCGAAAGCGGCTCATCGACATCCTGAACGACCTGGAGCACCGCTTCGTCCCCCTGTTCACTGCCGATCAGCTCAGGCTCGTGAGCCGTCTTCATATCGCGTACGTCCGTCCCGTGTCCTGAGTCGCATGCCCCAGCTCGACCGACTGCTATCCCTCATGGTGAGCCAGCGCGCCACCGCGCTGAAGTTGCACGAGAGCGAGCTCGCCGAGCTCGAGATCTCCGGCGCGACGCGGCCGATGACCAAGACCGCGCTGACGGGCCAACAGGTCGTGGCCCTGCTTCGCGAGATCGCTCCCGCCGACGCCGCCATGCTGCTCGACGCCGGCATGCCAACGAAGTTCGACTACGTGTCGGAGGACGGTGCCTTCTGCGTGGACGCCGCTCGCGATGGCACGAAGTGGCATGCGCGCGTCACGCTCGACGAGCGCCGCGAGCGGCAGCGCCTGAACGGGCATCCGCAGCCGCAGATCGCGGAGTACGGCGCCGAGGCGCCAGCCGCGGCCTCGCCGCCGCCAGCCCACGCTGCCGCGCCCGCCCCACCGGCGAGCCCGCCGCCACTGGCCATGCATGCCAATGGTCGGCCCGACGGGGACGCGATTGGCGACTTCGAGGGCAGCACCCGTGCGCGTGCGACGCTCGACGCGCTGCTGCGCACGACGGTGGAGCGCAAGGCGTCGGACCTCCACCTCCGCTGCGGCGAGCCGCCGATCGTCCGCCTGCACGGCGAGATGATGCGCATCGAGGGCGCGGTGCTCGAACCCGCTACCCTCGAGGCGATGATCCGTTCAGTGATGCCCGAGCGCAATCGCCGCGAGTATCTCGACACGAACGACACCGACTACGCGTACGAGCTCGCGGGCGTCGCCCGCTTCCGCGCCAACGCGCTGAAGGATCGGAATGGACCCGCCGCCGTCTTCCGGCAGATTCCCGCCACGGTCGTCACGGTGGAGCAGATGGGGATCTCGCCCGAGGTCCAGAAGCTCGCGCATCTCAACAAGGGGCTCGTGCTCGTCACGGGCCCCACCGGGTCGGGCAAGTCCACGACGCTCTGTTCGCTCGTGGATCTCGTGAACCGCAGCCGCAGCGATCACGTGCTCACGATCGAGGACCCGATCGAGTTCGTGCACCCGAACAAGAAGTGCATCATCACGCAGCGGCAGGTCGGCGTGCACACGGACTCGTTCAAGAGCGCGCTCCGGGCGGCATTGCGCGAGGATCCCGACATCATCCTCGTCGGCGAGCTGCGCGACCTCGAGACCGTCTCCATCGCCATCGAGACGGCGGAAACCGGCCACCTCGTCTTTGGCACGCTCCACACCACCACGGCGGCCGGCACGATCGACCGCGTGATCGACCAGTTTCCCGCCGATCGCCAGGCGCAGATCCGCGTCATGCTCGCCGAGTCGCTGAAGGGCGTGATCTCGCAGACGCTGTGCAAGAAGATCGGCGGCGGCCGTGTCGCGGCGCGCGAGGTGTTGCTCTCCATCCCCGCCGTCACGAACCTCATT
>JALYXJ010000288.1 GCA_030947165.1 Gemmatimonadota bacterium | reverse complement strand
GTGGGTCACGAGCCAGGGGGGCAACGTCCTCTTCATTCGCAACTTCGAGGATCTGTCCCCGATCGATCAGATCAGTCTTCCCGCCGGCGCGGGGCCCCACATCATCACCTTTCACACGCCCGACTTTGCCTATGTCGGTGGGATGACGGACGGCAACGTGTACGTGGTCGACGCGAACGCCCGCCAGGTCGTGCAGACGCTCAAGGTGGCGCCGACGCTCGCCCACCAGGTAAAGGTGTCACCGGACGGCGCGACGGCGCTCGTCGCCATCATCGGGACGAAGACGCTCACGAAGCTGCTCGTCGACGAAGCCAACCGGAGCTGGTCGGTCGACGCCAGTCTCGACGTCGGTGCCGTCACGGGCAAGGCCCCGGTGTGCACCGTGTTTCGCGCCGACAGTCGGCGCGCATTCGTGTCCCTCAATCCGAGCGGGATCGCCATCGTCGACGTGCCCACGATGGCGTATCTCGGACAGCTCGCCACGGACGGTTTCATCGCGTGCGGCATGATCAAGCAGGACGCCGATCATGTCGTCATCGCCACCACTGGTGGGGGCGGCCACATCTACACCCTGGACATGAACACCGAGATGCTGACCGATCGCGGCGTCCTGGGCGCCGCATCCTGGCACAGCTTCAACATGACCGCCGATGGCACCCGCGGGTTCGGCAGCTCTCCTCTCTCCGACGAGGTGATCGTCTTCGACCTGACGACGACGCCGGTGACGAAGCTTGGCTCGATCGTGTTCGATCAGGTCCCGGGCACCGGCAAGAACCAGCCCGACGCCTTCGGCGGCGGTGAGGTCATCTCCGGCAACGTGCTGCCGGTGGGCCTGCGCGCGGCCGGGAACGTGGCGCTCGTCAACGCGAACAACCTCAAGGTTCGGACGCTCGTCAACCTCGCGCCACCCGCGCCATTCAATCCGATGACGTGCGGGCCGGTCGGTCCACCAACTGGGCCCGGCGGCTGCGCGATCCACGGCGTGACTCCTCGCCCCCGCGAACATGATCGATCCACGAGTGATCATTCCCTTCCGTGAGCGGCGCTCACGGCGGACGCGCGTGACCGCCGACTAGCCCCGCGGCACCACCAACTTGAACGTCGCGCCCGGGTCGGGGATGCTGTCCATCGTCACATCCCCACCCATCGCGCGCGAGATCCTGGCTGATGGCGGGCTCCAGCCCGCAGCCGGCGTGCGAGTGCGCGAGGTGCACGAACGGCTCGTCGCGACGTAACACATTGTTCTTATGCGAATTACGGCGACTTCGGTCGCCGTTTTCGTTTTTTCAGGCGGTCCCTATGTAGTGCAGAGCACCCGATCTTCAACGCAGCCTACGCAATCGCCGCCCACTGCGACTCGTGTTCGTGCGCGTGCCGTCGTTGACAATCGGTGTCACTACCGAATGTTGCATGCCTATAGTTGTTCGCTAACGCGGTGATGCGCAGCTGACATTGTACCTCTTCAACTTCGAACTGACGCGTGCCTTCCTCTGATCTACGCGACCAGCTTCAAGCGACCCTGAGCGGACGCTACACGCTCGAGCGCGAACTCGGCGGCGGGGGGATGTCGCGCGTGTTCGTCGCCGAGGAGACTGCGCTCGACCGCAAGGTCGTGATCAAGGTGCTCCCGCCGGAGACCGCGGCGCAGGTCTCGCTGGAACGTTTTCAAGCGCGAGATCCTCCTCGCGGCCAGGCTCCAGCATCCACACATCCTGCCGCTGCTCACGGCGGGCGAGTCGACCGGCCTGCCGTACTTCACGATGCCGTTCGTGGACGGCGAGTCGCTGCGGGCTCGCCTCGCGCGGCACGGCGAGTTGCCCGTCAACCATGCCATTCGCATGCTGCGCGAGATCGCGTCCGCGCTCGCGTATGCGCATGAACACGGAATCGTGCACCGCGACATCAAGCCCGACAACGTGCTGCTCTCTGGCGGCAGCGCGATGGTCACGGACTTCGGCGTCGCGAAAGCGTTGAGCGCCTCGAGCAACGCGGAGCACGGCGGCGTGACGTCGCTCGGCGGCTGGCAGCGGAGTGCGATGCCCACCGGAGTCAAGCCGCAAACGACCGACGCGCAGCTGCCGCGGCGTGGCGGCGCTGGGCCGGCCCCACGCCGAGTGGCCGAGATCTCGCGTACCTTGCTGTCAACCTCGTCGTTGCGGGCGACGTGTCGGGTGGGCGTGAAGCGCTGCAGAAGGCGCTCATGCGTTCGAACACGGAGTACGTTCGGGAAGACCTGATCGCAAACGCTTTGATGAGGCTTGGCGACCGGGAGCCGGCGATCCAGTGGTTGGTGAAGGGCGCCGCGTCGAACGTCGGTGGGATCGACTTCTCGCTCGAGGACTCACTCTATGCTCCCATTCGGTCCGACCCTCGCATCCAGGCCATCATTGAGCGGCTGAAGGTGCGATGAGCGCATTGGCGCGCAGGCGTACCTTCCAGGTGGTGAAACGCGAGAACCGGGCGCTGCGCCGCGCGAACGAGATCCTGGGCAAGGCGTCCGCGTATTTCGTCCAGGCGAACGCGGTCGAGATGGGTGCAGGCGCGAATCACTGCATTCACTCGCGGCCGCAGTTGCGGGCGCTCGAGGAACATGATTCAGTCCATCAGGAGACCGGCCCCTCCCATGTGACCGGCCTCGGCGCCGGCTCGAACCTGATCTCGTCCACGTAGCAGAACGCCCAATTCTCACCGCGCTCGAAGCTGCGGATGAGTGGATGCCGGGTCTCGTGAAAGTGCTTCGTCGCATGCTTGCCGGGTGAGCTGTCGCAGCAGCCCACGTGGCCGCACTTGAGGCAAAGTCGCAGATGCACCCAGCGAGTGTTCGCCTTCAGACACTCCTCGCAGCCATCCGGCGTGCGTGGCGTATCGGTGCGGACCTGCTTCAGGTGCGTGCAGGACGGGCTCATGTGGTCACTCCGGGATGTGCGTGAAAGAAACCGATGGCCATCGATGCCTCGCCCACGACGCTACGACTCGGTGGCGAGTGTGGCCGGGTCGAGACGTGTGCCGGTGGGTGTGAATCCGTTCTCTTCGATCGATTGTTGAACCGACGCGCAAGCTGTCAAACCCGCCACGCGTCGAGATTCTCGGCCAGCTGCTCGCGCCGTCGCATTTCGGCGAGCACCACTGTCACCCGCGGCAAAGACCGGAAGTATGAGCTCGGCTGTGCGCCACGTCCATACTTCCCGTCTTGGGTGGCGAATGCATTACATGGTGCTGACGCATGCCGACCACGGTGTCGTGATCGCGTCCCCTCCATCCAATCTCCTCCCGACACCCCTTCGCCTCCGCGCTACCTTCCATCATGGGACAACGCGACGACCGCCATCATCACGCCAACCGCCGACGCCGCCTCGAGAAGGAAACCGGTGGCAGGTGAATGGCACGATCGTCACGCTGCCGAAGGAGAAGGCGGTGGCGGATAGCTTCGCTCGTCTCGACGCGAACACGTAAGGTCGCGACGGAGTCGCCTACCGCTTCTTCCCCGGCGAGCCATTCTGCGCCACCGCGGCCTTCACGAGCGCCTTGAAGGCAGCCGCGTCGACCTGCTCCCCCTCGTGGATGTCGATCGCCCGTCGCGTGCCGCCGTCCAGGCTGGAATTGAAGAGGCGCGATGGGTCGGGGACGCTGGCTCCCCGGGCGAAGGTGAGCTTCACGGCCTTCGTGTACGTCTCCCCGGTGCAGACCATCCCGTCGTGCGACCAGACCGGGACCCCCTGCATCGCATTCGACGCCTTCCTCCATTTCCGCTCCTCGATCATCTCCGGGTCGGCCTCCAGGATCAGCGCCCGCATGCGCGCCAGCGTTAGCTCGCGCCATCCCCCCGCTGGCTTGGCCGTCGCGCCCGCCTTCGCCGAGGGCTTGGACTTCGCGGCCGACTTCCGCGGCGTGCTCGAGCGCGAGGTGGCCTTGGCCTTCGGCTTCGCCTTGCCTGACGCGCGCGCGGCCCCTCGCGGCGCCTTCATGGTGTTGGCGTCTCCACGGAGAGGTTCACGATCTCGGGTCGCATTCGGGTCTCCTCTTGGCATGGTGACGTTGGCGGGCCGGACGCTCAGTCAACTGACGAAGCCCGCGAGGAGAATGTGACCGCGTGCATCGATCCTGTCGAGCGTGTAATGACAAGTCCCCCGGCGAGCCTTTGCCGTACCGTGGGTCTCGGACATTGGACCAAGAGCGAATAATACGAACGTGCGCCGGTTGCCCTCGAGGGAGCGCGGCAGCATGCTTTGCTGCGCGACTGCCCCCCACACCACCGACATCGAGCGCAGCAACCATGACACTGGATCGCCGTAGCTTCCTGATCGCGTCGTCCTCGGCCTTGGTGCTCGGAAAGAGCAAGCTTCAACCGACGGGATACGACCAACCGTCCGAGGTTCCCGAGCCGGCCGAGCTCGGGCGAGACGTCCGGGCGAGAGGGATCACGGTCTACACGACCGCCGACAACACGAATCATCGCCTGTCTGTCACGGACAAGCTGACCTTCACGCGAATGGGTCAGCCGCTGGAGACGCAGGTCTGCGTCTTCGTCGATCCGTCGAAGCGGGCGCAGACCATCCTGGGCATCGGCGGCGCGCTCACCGATGCATCGGCCGAGACCTTCGCGAAGCTGCCCGCCCCGAGGCAGCAGGAGGTCATGGACGCCTACTTCGATGTCGCCAAGGGCATCGGGTACACGCTCGGACGCACCAACATCCACAGCTGCGACTTCTCGTCCGCCAGCTACACCTACGTCGACGAGGGCGACAAGGCGCTGACGTCGTTCAGTGTCGCGCACGACCGGCAGTTCCGCATTCCCTTCATCAAGCGGGCGCTCGCGACCGCTGGGGGAAAGCTGACCCTGTTCGCCAGTCCGTGGAGCCCGCCGGCATTCATGAAGACCAACAACGACATGCTGCGCGGTGGAAAGCTGAGGCCGGAGTTCGCTCAGGCCTGGGCCAGTTACTACGCGAAGTTCATCAGGGCCTACGAACGGGAGGGAATTCCCATCTGGGGCATCAGCGTCCAGAACGAGCCGATGGCGACCCAGACATGGGAGTCGTGCATCTACTCGGCCGAGGACGAACGGGACTTCCTGAAGAACTACCTTGGCCCGACGATGAGGAGGGAAGGGCTCGGCGACCGGAAGATCATCGCGTGGGATCACAACCGCGACCTCATCTACCAGCGAGCCAGCACGATCCTCGCCGATCCCAAGGCGGCGCAATACGTGTGGGGGATCGGCTATCACTGGTACGAGCCGTGGAGTGGTGGCGACATGATGTTCGACAACGTCAGGCTCGTCCATGAGACCTTTCCCGGCAAGCCCCTGATCTTCACCGAGGGCACGGTCGACTCCTTCAAGGCCAATGACATCCACAACTGGCGGTTGGGGGAGTACTACGGACGCTCGATGATCCACGACTTCAACGACGGCGCCGTTGGCTGGACGGACTGGAACGTGTTGCTCGACGAGCAGGGCGGTCCGAATCACGTCGGCAACTTCTGCTTCGCCCCCGTGCACGCCGACACGAGGACGGGCGAGCTGACCTACACCAACGCGTACCACTACATCGGCCACTTCTCGAAGTTCGTGCGGCCTGGCGCGCGGAGAATCGCCGCGGCGCCGAGCCGAAGCGCGCTCCTCTCCACCGCCTTCGTCAATCCCGATGGAAAGGTGGCGGTCGTGGTGATGAACAGGGGCGATCAGAAGGTGCAGTATCATCTCTGGGTGGATGGCAATGCGGCCGAAGTCAGCAGCTTGCCACATTCCATCCAGACGCTCGTTTATTGAGCGGCGGGGAACGGCGCTCGGGCAGGCCCCCCAGGACCGTCGGGAGTTTCGGATCAGAACGGATCACCGATCGGTTCCGTGTGGTGGCAACACTCCGAGTAGCATGGCAGAACTGCTTTGGGGGTACGGGGCGAGTGCGCTGTCGCGGATCAAGAGAGTCGCGGTGGCTGAGTCCTACACGACCGCCCGCGAGATTCCCCGATCCAATCCTTCCGGCTCGCGATGCCGACCATGGCGCTACCCACTCTCTCCCGCACCGTCAAAGCATTTCGCGCCCGAAGCACGGAGCCGTGGACTCCACACGGAATCGATCCGGTGATTCGAGTAAATCCGAAACGCCCAACGGTGCTGGGCGGCCAGCCCGAGCGGCTGTCGGGGGGCCAGCTCGAGCGGACTTGCTCTACGGCCCACTGACGAGCTTCTGCACCGTCGCTCCCGCTTTCGCCGCGCCGCCCGTCTCATTGATCACGTGGGCGATCGTGCCTTTGCCGCCGCCGAGCGACACCGTCACCATGTTCCGCAGGCGAACGCCCGGCGCGACGGGCACCTCGAACGCACGATCGGCGACCACGGTGGGATTCCTGTTGAAGAAGCAGTAGCTGCCCAGTCCCCATGCCTCGTGACGGGTGACGCGGGAATCCACCTGATAAGCGGCGAATCCCTGCGCCGTGCCGTTCGTCCACGCGGCCTGATCGGGCACGTCGTATGGCATCTCGTTCTGGAACATGTAGGTGCGTCCGCCATTGCCCTTCCATTGGACCTGGTAGTGCTGGTAATGCTCCACGAACAGACCGTACATCGTCACGTCATTGCCGTTCACGACGAGGCCGTTCGCCGCGGTGTTCGAGGTCCATCCCACGCCGCTGCCGTGATCGGCTCGCCAGAGCCAGAGATGATCGCCGATCACGTCGTTGCTGTTGATCTCCAGCGAGCGGGTGGCCTTCCCGACGCCGGCACCGCCGACGCGGACGAAGAAATCGCTGAGCACCATCGGGTTGGACCTGTGCCTGGCGGACGAGCCGGGGGGCCCGATCTGCACGAGCACCGGCGAGTTGATCGGACCCGCATCGATGAGCAGGCCGGCTAGGGTCACCCCGTCCACATCATCCACCGTGATCGCGCTGACGCCGCTGTCGGGGACGACTGTCGCGAATCCGAGACCGAGCACGATGGTGTTCCTTCTCGTGACGTGCAGGGGCACCGCCAGGTGGTAGATGCCCGGCGTGATGATGAGGCTCTTCCCCTTGGCCAGCGCGTCGTTCATCGTCGCAGCCGCCGCGCCGGGCATGACGAGGAAGAAGTCGCTCAGTGGGCGCGCGATGCCTTGCGGCTTTCCCGGGCCCCACGACATACCGTCCGCGTTCGTGCGGAGCGCTGGAACGAACACCTGCCACGCGCCGCGCGCGTCGACGAACAGGAACGGCTTCTCTCGAATCAGGGGTGCGGCATCGAGCGTCGTGAACGTCGGATCGGGAAAGGTGCTCGCGGGCGCGCCGCGGGTACCGACGAACACCTGGTTCCAGTTCGATCCCGTCCAGCTGCCGATCGCGCTGTTGCGCGTGAGCCACTGCTGTTGGTGCCCCGAGTTCACCCGGCGGTCGACCTTCGAGTCGGCCAGGAAGCCGCCGCTGGACCAGCCGCTGTCGTCGAGCGCGAGGTTGCCGCGGATGTGCATGCGCCGCATCGGCGCCGCCTGCGAGACGGCCCATCGGTCGAATCCCCCAGCCGGGACGACCGACATGTTCTCCACGGCCCGCCAGAAGTTCAGCGTGGCGTTCCCTTTCCTCCAGTGGGCATCGACGCGCATGCCGCCATTGATGACGACGTCGTCCGGCAAGAGCCCGAGGCCGGACACCTGCGTGTAGAACCCGATGCGCGCGTCGACGTCGTAGGTGCCGGGCCTGAACAGGACGGCGAATCGCCGCTCGCCGAACTGACTCGATTCCTGTAACGCGAAGATCGTGTCCAGCCGGGCCTGAATGATCGCCTTCGGGGTGGCGGGATCGAAGATCGTGACGTTCGGACCGAAGTAGGGCGTCGTTCGAGGCGACTGCGCCGAGAGCGGTGCGGCGGCCACAATGGCGAGAAGGAGCGCGTGGGTACGCATGGCCCGAAGTTGTGAGCGCTCACCGTCGCCTGGCAAGGTCGCGCGGCTCGCGCTATCATCGCGCGTGGCGTCTGCCACCGTCGAGGAGAACGTATGCGCAGCCTGTCAGTCGGTCTCGGACTCCTTTGTGCCGCGGTCGCCGGTGCCCAACGCACCCCGCCGCGCACCTACACCAACCCGATCGACATCGACTACCGCTACAACTTCGAGCAGAAGTCGCAAGGCATCTCGTACCGCAGCGGCGCGGACCCGGTGATCGTCGTGCAGCGCGGCGCGTACTACCTGTTCGAGACGATTGGCGACGGCTACTGGCGTTCCACCGACCTGGGAAGCTGGCAGCACATCACGCCGACACGCTGGCCGCTGCTCGACGTCGTCGCCCCCGCCGCGCTGTCGGTGCGCGATACGATCTATCTCCTGCCGGCGACGACCGCGCCGCTGCCGATTCTCATGACGGTGGAGCCGGCGTCCGGCCGTATGGAATTCTACAACCGGCTCATGCCATGGCTGCCGGGCGCGCGAGCGAGCGAGCCATCCCCGATGCACCTCCCCCCCGCCGATTCGGTGACCCCCGGTCCCTGGGAC
>JALYXJ010000316.1 GCA_030947165.1 Gemmatimonadota bacterium | reverse complement strand
GGTCACGCGTCCCTGCACCATCGCGTCGGACGGCGAGGCTGGGGGCGCCGCCTCCTGCGCGCGGCCGAGCAGCGACAGCCCGCACAACTGCGCCACGAGAAGCGCCATGCGGCGCGCGCGGCTACGGATTGAACTTCCCGAAATCTTCAGGACGCAGGTTCTCCAGGTACGCCTTGAGCTGCTCCGCCGACAGCTCGGCATCGTCCTGCGCCGACTCGGGGTCGGGCGTGGAGAAGTCCGGCTCGGAAGGCTCACCGTTCCCCTCCTCTTCCTCGCCTTCCTCGTCCGTCACTTCCGCGGGCTCGACGAGTAGCGATTCCGCGGCAAAGATCGGCGCCGCGAGGCGCAGCGCCACGGCGATGCTGTCCGACGGACGCGCATCGATGTGCACGAGCGTTTCGCCGCGCTGGATCTGCAGTTCGGCGAAATACGTGCTCTTCTCCACACGGGTGATCTGCACCCGGCGGAGCTGCGCGCCCATGCCCACGATGAGGCTGCGCACGAGATCGTGTGTCAGCGGGCGCACCCGCTTCACGTTGTGCATGTGCATCACGATCGACTCCGCCTCGGGCTGCCCGATCCAGATGGGCAGGAGGCGTGTGCCGCCGCGCTCCTGGAGCACCACGACGTACGAGTTCGTCGAGCTGTCGAGCCCGAGCCTGGAGACGATGACTTCGATCATCAGACCTTCCTACCCCGTGCAGACGCGCGCGTTGCCGCCCCTGCCCGGAGCATCGTTACCGCTCCGCCTTCGCGGCCTTCTTGAGCGCCGTCGCCCTGTCGGTGCGCTCCCACGTGAACAGCGTACCGCCGGCGCGCCCGCTCGGATTCTTCTCCGGCGTGCGGCCGAAATGACCATACGCGGACGTTGCGCTGTAAATCGGCTTGCGCAAGTCGAGCGCGGTCGTGATGCCTTTCGGCGTGAGGTCGAACACCTGGTGCACCGCCTCGAGGATGCGCGCCTCGGGAACAGTGGACGTGCCGAAGGTATCGACGCGCACCGAGACGGGCTCGGCCACGCCGATGGCATAGGCCACCTGGACCTCGCACCGCCGGGCGAGCCCGGCGGCGACGATGTTCTTGGCGACCCACCGCGCGGCGTAGCACGCCGAGCGATCCACCTTGGAGGGGTCCTTGCCGCTGAACGCGCCGCCGCCGTGACGACCCATGCCGCCATAGGTGTCGACGATGATCTTGCGACCCGTCAAGCCCGCGTCACCCTGCGGACCGCCGATAACGAAGCGGCCGGTGGGGTTGATGTGGTACTTCACCTTCTTCTCCCGCAGCTCCTTCGGGATCGACGCTTCGATCACGTCGCTGATGATCGCCTTGCGGATCTTCGTGTTGTTGATGTTCTCTGCGTGCTGCGTGCTGATGACGACCGTATCCACCGCGATGGGCTCGCCATCCTCGTACACGACGGTGACCTGGGCCTTGCCGTCGGGGCGCAGCCACTTGAGATCCCCGCTCTTGCGGCGGTCGGCCAGCGCTTTCGTGAGGCGATGCGCGAGCAGGATCGGCATCGGCATCAGCTCGTCCGTCTCGTCCGTGGCGTAGCCGAACATCATGCCCTGGTCGCCGGCGCCGCCGGTGTCCACGCCCATGGCGATGTCGGTGGACTGCCGGTCGATCGTGGACATGACCGCGCAGGTATGCGCGTCGAAGCCGTAGCCGGCGTCGGTGTAGCCGATCCGCCGGATGGTCTCGCGCACGACCTCGGGCAGGTGCACGTAGGCGGAGGTCGTGATCTCTCCGGCGATCACCGCCAGCCCGGTGGTGACGAGTGTTTCACAGGCGACGCGCGACGACGGGTCCTCGGTGAGGAGTGCATCGAGCACCGCGTCGGAAATGGCATCGGCGACCTTGTCGGGATGCCCTTCGGTGACGGATTCAGAGGTAAAGAGACTACGATCGAACACGGCGGTTCCCCACTAGCAGTTGGAGAGGAAGAAAGAAGGCCCGACACCATGCTGCCGGGCCCGATTGCCGTCGGTCGACGGCGTCCCGGAAAGAAAGCGGATCAGCCGGCGCCGGGCAACCCGTCGTACAGATACGGCGCGTCACCGATGACGTCTGCCAGACGACGCGCCAGCTCGTGGCGCGCTTCCTCCGCCGTTCTGGCCCGAAGTGCCGCCGATGCGGCGAGCTTGGCGTGCGCCGCGGTCACGCTCCGCACGATGCGCTTCACGAGCGGTACCGAGCGCGGTGCAACGCTCATCTGCCGCACGCCGAGTCCGAGGAGCGCGAACGCCATCAGCGGCTGCGAGGCCATCTCGCCGCACACGGCCACCTCGATCTCGCCCTGCGCCGCCACGTCGACCGTCCGTTGGATCAGCCGCAGCACCGCCGGATGGAGTGGCGTGAAGCGCGGCGCCAGGTTGGCATTCCCGCGATCCACGGCCAGCGTGTACTGCACCAGGTCGTTCGTGCCGATGCTGAAGAAGTCGACGTCGCGCGTGAGGGTGTCGGCCGCCACCGCTGCCGCCGGGGTCTCGATCATCACGCCCAGCGGAACGTCGGCGCGGTACTCGGCGCCGCGAGCGTGCAGCTCCGCGGCGGATTCATCGAGCAGCCGGCGCGCTGCCATCACTTCGTCGAGCGTGATGATGAGGGGCAGCATGATGCGCAGGTCGCCGTAGACCGCGGCCCGCAGCAGGGCGCGGAGCTGAACGCGGAACATGTCCGGTTGATCGAGGCACATGCGGATGGCGCGCCAGCCGAGGAAGGGATTCGGCTCGGTCGGAAAGCCGCCGACCGGCAGCTTGTCGCCGCCGATGTCGAAGGTCCGGATGACCACCGGCTTGCCGGCGAACGCCTCCACGACTCGCCGGTACGCACGAAACTGCTCGTCCTCGTCCGGCATGGACGCGCGGCCGACGACGAGGAACTCGGTGCGCATCAGCCCCACCCCTTCCGCCCCGCTGCGCGCCGCGGCCTCGGCCAGCTCTGGGATGTCCACGTTCGCGCGCAGCACCACGCGCACGCCGTCGAGGGTGATCGCCTCCACCGCAGCGAGCTCCGCGAGCGCCGCCTCGGCGATCTCCTCCTCCCGCTGACGCTCGCGATACGCTTCGATCTCGGCGTCGGTCGGATTGATCGCCAGCATCCCGGTGCCGCCGTCGAGCACCACACGCTCACCGCCGCGTAGCTCCGTCGTGGCGTTGCGCAGGCCGACTACCGCCGGCAGGCCGAGCGAGCGCGCGAGGATCGCCACGTGGGCCGTGCGGGTGCCCGCGTCAGTGGCGATCGCGGCGATCGACTTCCGGTCCAGTTGTACCGTGAGACTCGGGGTGAGGTCGTGCGTCACGAGGATTGCGTTCGCGCCCTCGGGCAGGTCCACCGGGTCGTGGTCGGGGAGCCCCATGAGCAGCGACAAGACCCGAATGTGCACGTCGGTGAGGTCGCCCACGCGCTCGCGCATCATCGGCGCGGCGTGACGGGCAAATCGGTTGCGCCACTCCAGCATCACGAGGTCGAACGCCTTCTCGGCCCCGAGGTTCTGCTTGATCAGCTCCTCGATGGAGCGCGCGAGGTCGCGGTCATCGAGGATCGACATCTGCACGTCGAAGATGGCCGCCTCCTCGGGACCGGCGGTGGACTCGACGCGTTGCCGCAGGTGGCGCAGCCGTTCTTTCGCTCGGGCCGTGGCGTCACGCAACCGATCGATTTCATCGTGCACGCTCTCGTCCGTGATGATCCGATGGCGCACGTCGGGCACCTCCCAGCGCAGGAGGTGCACATGCCCAACGACGATGCCCGGCGACGCCGGAATGCCACGGAGCTGACGGTCCACTACCTCTCCCCGAATTTGTTCGTGATGAGTGTCGCCAACGCATCGAGCGCCGCGTCGGCATCGGCGCCGTCGGCCCGCATCAGCAGCGATGAGCCACACTCCGCCGCGAGCATCATGACGCCCATGATGCTTTTGCCGTTCACTTCCATCCCGTCCTTCACGAGAGTGATCTCGCTCTCGAACTTGGCCGAGATCTTCACGATCTCGGCGGCGGGTCGGGCGTGGAGCCCATTCTTGTTCACGATCTGCACAGTCCGTTCGACCATCAGCGGGCCACCGAGACGAGAGCGAAGAGAGCGATCAGCACGAGGGCGAGCTTGTAGCCTTCCACCCGGCCGTGGAATCGGACCATCACGGCCGCGGTGATGGCCGCCGCCGCGAGCACCACGGCGACGACTGAGCCCCCGGCGGACACGACGTGGGCGGCGGTGAGAGGAAGGGCGACTCCGGCGGCGGCGGCGGCAGCGCGCGCCACATGGGCCGGCCCGCCCCGGAGGACGGGATTCGCCAGCGCGGAAGCGACACCCAGCCCCCGCGTCCAGCCAACGTGCAGCCCCCACGCCCGAAGCGCGAGATGGCCCGCGTTGTACAGCACGAGAAACAGTGCGATCACGGCCAGTGGTCGAGCACCGAGCCCGAAGGCGACGAGGGAAACCAGCGAGCAGAACGGAAGCCAGCCGGCCCACACGAGGCGGTCGCCCACGCTCCCCAGCGGGCCGGCCAGAGCCGTGCGGAATCGCTCGATCCGCTCGGCCGGCACGCCGGACAGCTCCGCTCGCACGAGCGCCCCCACCGCGACCGACGCGAGGTATGGATGCGCGTTGAAGTAGGCGCTCTCACGCGCCATCGCCGCCTTGAACGCGGCTCCGTGCGTCCCTCCGGGCAGTTGCCGCAGCGCCGGCTCCACGCAGAAGCCGACGCCGTTGCCGATCAGGTTCTCGTAGTTCCACGAGCCCTGAATGGCGAGCGTGCGGCTGAAGATATTGATCCAGGTCCACACCGGCACGGTGGGGGTCGGTCCGGGCGCGGGCGTCGCGCGCGCAGGAGTCGCGGTCGCGGTCATCGGGCGAACACGAGCAACAGGCCGATCGCCAGGCCACCGG
>JALYXJ010000303.1 GCA_030947165.1 Gemmatimonadota bacterium | reverse complement strand
GCCCACCGAGCTCGGGCAGCGCATCCACGATCTGTGCCGACGCGCCGCGCATCCCGGCATAGAACATCGCGAAGAGACCGGCCGGGCCGCCGCCGATGATGGTGATGTCCTTGAGTTCGTGAGCCATTGGCGGAACAATAATCGGCCGGGGCCCCAAGCGAAGCGCCCGGTCTCGGGTATATTCCGCCCTCAATGAAGATCTATACGAAAACCGGCGACCAGGGCTCTACCGGGCTCTTCGGCGGCGGGCGGGTGCCGAAGGACGACATCCGCGTCGAGGCATATGGTGACGTCGACGAGCTGAACGCCGTCATTGGAATGGCACGCTCGGTCGAGATGATGCCGCGCATCGACGAGGTGCTCGTGCCCATCCAGCGCGACCTCTTCGCCATCGGCGCTCTGCTTGCCACCCCCGACCGCGAGAAGATGGCGCAGCATCTCGAGAAAGCGCGGATCGACGAGGGGCGCATCGGAGAGCTCGAACACGCCATCGACGACGGCGAGGCCGAGCTCGAGCCGCTTCGCTCGTTCATCGTCCCCGGCGGCACCCCAAAGGCGGCCGCCCTGCACGTGGCGCGCACCGTGTGCCGGCGCGCCGAACGCCACGTCGTGCGGCTCCAGCACGAGGTGGAGCTTCCCCCGCTCGCCGTGATCTACCTGAACCGGCTGTCCGACCTGCTCTTCACCCTCGCGCGCGTGGCAAACCGCCGCGCCGGCGCCGGCGAAGTCACCTGGTAGGATGAGCACTCTCGTGGCGCACGCACCGGCCTCCACCCCTGCACGCGCGATCGACGCGGGGAGCTATCGCGTCATCATTGGCGCAGGGCTGCGTCATGCGTTCGCTTCGCGGATCGTCGAGGCCGCGCCGGCGCATCGCTTCGCCGTGGTGAGCGATGCCGACGTCGGACCCCTCTACGCCAACGCGCTCGTGGCGGATCTTGGGCGGCATGGTCGGACGTCACTGCACCTGATGCCCGCCGGCGAAGCCCACAAGACGCGCGAGACCTGGGCCCAGCTCACCGACGACCTCCTCACGGCCGGCTGCGGGCGCGACACCACCATCGTCGCCCTCGGCGGCGGCGTGGTCGGCGACCTCGCGGGCTTCGTCGCCGCCACCTTCATGCGCGGCGTGCCCCTGGTGCAGTGCCCGACGTCGCTGCTCGCGATGATCGACGCCTCCGTGGGTGGGAAGACCGGCGTCGACACGCCCGCGGGGAAGAATCTCGTCGGCGCCTTCCATCCGCCGGCCGTCGTGCTGGCCGACGTCGAGATCCTCAATACGCTGCCGCGCTCGCACCGCCGCGCTGGGCTCGCCGAGGCGATCAAGCATGGCGTGATCTCGGACGCGGCGTACTTCGCGCGGATCGACGAGTCGCTCCCCGCGCTGCTGGACGGCGACGCCGAGGCCACCCTCGCCCTCGTGGCTCGCAGCGTGGAGCTCAAGGCCGAGGTGGTTCGTGCCGACGAGCACGAGCACGGGATCCGGAAGACGCTCAATTTCGGCCACACGCTCGGCCACGCGATCGAGCTTTCGAGTGGATACACGCTGTTGCACGGAGAGGCTGTGGCGATCGGCATGGTGCTCGAGTCGCGTCTGGCGGAACGAATCGGCGTTGCGCCGCGCGGCACGTCGAGCAGGATCGAGCGCTTGATCGCGCGCGCCGGGCTACCGATCGCGCGTCCAGCGGCAATGAACATCGAGTCGGTGCTCGAGGCGACGCGCCTGGACAAGAAGGCGCGCGGCGGCGCGGTCGCGTATTCCCTTCCCGCGGGCATCGGCGCGATGGCCGGTGCGGAGCGGGGTTGGGCAATCGAGGTCGGCGACGCACTCGTGCGCGAGGCGCTCGCATGACGGTCGCGTTCTCGTCCACGCCCCCCAAGGGCATACCGATCATCGAGCCGAGGCTCGATCCGGAACTTGCCGCGCTGCTCGCGCCGCCGACCGTCGCGCTTCCACCGGTTCCGGAGCTGCCGCCATTCGTCGGCAGCGGTCGTCCGCCGAAGCTGCCGCGACGCCGGATGGGAAAGTACGCCTCCACCACGATCGTGCTCGTGCTGCTCGTGACGATCGCGGCCGGCGTACTGCGCGTGCGCGCCGGACTGAAGCCGAAACCCGAGCTCGTGCTCGCGCCCGTCGTCATCTACGCGCCCATCCGTCTCGATGGTGCGCTGGTACTCGGCGCGTCTCGCAACTGGGCGGTGAATCGCGACATACCGCTTCGGTATGGCGATCCGGTGCCGGTCTCACTCACGGCGTATTGCCTTCGGGGCCTCACGCGGCGCGATCACTATGTGCGCGAGGGCATTATCGCCTCCGATCCGAAAGTCTTCCCGCTCGGCCGGTATCTCGAGGTCTACGTCGGCAAGACGTACTACGGCCGCTTCCTCATCGACGACACCGGCAGCGCGATCAAGGGGAACAAGCTCGATATCTGGACGCCCACCTGTCGTGAGGCGCGCATCTTCGGCCGCACGAAAGGCACGGCCGTGCTGGTGAAGAAGCCACAGGGCGCCGCGGCCGACACCGTGACCACCGGGCGACTTGGCGGCGCGAAGAAGGACGGCTGACCATCGGTGTGGTCCCGTCCTTGCGCCTCATCGTGGCGACTTCAGCGGACGAGAAAAAAATGTCCTCCTTCGGTACCTACCTGATCGGCTTCATCATCCTGATCGTCGGATTGGCGATCGCGGCGTATCTGCTCAACGTGCCAACGATGTGGATCGCCGTCGGGGCGATCGTGTTGATCGGCATCGGCATCCTCATGGCCACGAGCCGGACCAAGATGAAGGATCCACCGGCACCGCCCGGGCCGGGTCCTCGGGCCTAGCGAGCTCATGAAGAGTTTGTGCGGGCCGGTCATTCAAGTGACTGGCCCGCAAGTCTTTACGGACCTTCGCGCCGAGTTGCGCACTTTTCCCGTGCGGTCACATTGCCCGGATCGGCCCAAAGCGACCGAAAGTTGCCCAACTGATCTCCAAGTTTCTGTCATTCAAGCAGTTATCGCGGTCACAAATGTGGCGCTGAGGTCATTCTGGCAAACTGACTGTTGACGGGTTTTTCCCCCGACATTATGCTGGCCGTCCTGCTGATTCACGCGGGCGCACGGCTCTGGGCGGCCGGGGTCGCCCGACCACCTTCCGGCTCAGGTAAGGGGCGTGTATGGAGCAAGCGACCGAGACCAGGTCCAAGGGCTACTTCCGTTCGTCCCCCTCCACCGCGTTCGATCAGTACTTACAGGACATCCAGAAGCTCCCGCTGATCAGCGACGCCGCCGAAGAGCGGCGACTGGCACGGCTCGCCCAGAAGGGCGATGAGGCGGCCGCCGAGCGCCTCGTGACAGCGAATCTCCGCTTCGTCATCTCCTACGTGAAGAAGTACCAGGGTCACGGCCTTGACCTCTCCGAGCTCGTCGCCATCGGCAACGAAGGACTGCTGAAGGCGGTGCGCAAGTTCGATCCCGATCAGGGCGTGAAGTTCATTTCGTACGCCGTGTGGTGGGTGCGCCAGGCGGTGCTCAAGGCCCTCGCGGAGCAGACCCGAAGCGTTCGCATTCCGCTCAACCAGAACTCGCAGCTCATCCGGCTGGCCCGCGCCGAGACGATCCTGGCACAGGTGCTGAAGCGGGACCCCACCGAGAATGAAATCTCCCGGCTGCTCGAGGAGACGCCCGAGCAGGTCCGCGCGGCGAAGCAGATGAGCTCGACCGAAGTATCTCTGGACGCACCCATAGACAGGTCGGATCGCGAAGCATCGACCTTGGGCGAGCGCTTCGCCGGTGTCGACGGCACGGAGATCGAGGACACCACGGACTACAAGCTCATGAAGGAATTCATCGAGCGGGTCTTCCGGAAGTATCTCACCCCCCGCGAGCGGAAGATCCTCTTCCTGTATTATGGGCTCGACGAGAGCGGTGAGCCGATGACGCTCGAGAAGATCGGCGCGCTGATGGGCGTGACGCGCGAGCGGATCCGCCAGATCAGGGAGCGGGCGTTCGAGAAGCTGCGGGAGTCGCCCGACGGACGCGCCCTCGCCGGCTTCTGGCAGGCGGCCTAGTCGACGGCGTGGGATCGCACGATTGGCGGGGCGGAGAGTAGAATCTCCGCCCCGCTTCTTTTCGTCCCGTTGTAACTTGAACGCTCGATATGGATCGCAGCCACTCCCCCATCTTCATCGACCATACCGGCCGACGCTGGCGCCGCATTCGCCGGGCGGCGTTGGTCGCCGGAGTAGCCACGACCATCATCGCGCTCGTGCTCGTCGGCACGCTGGTGCTCTCGCCGCCGATGCCCCCCGAGCTGCCGCTGGCGACCGCCAACAACCAGCCGATCGCGCGCGCCACCACCGGGAAGCCCGGCGTCTACACCAAGGTGGACCGGCTCCGCACGGCGTACCGTCGCAAGCTGGCCGCGGCGATGAAGCAGTACGGCGGAGCGTCCGCGTCGAGAAGGCCGGACGCGGTGCCGGCGCTCGACGTCGGCACGGGGAGACGGCCCACGAGCACCGAGTCGATCGTGGCCGGCTTCTACATCAACTGGGAAGACAACTCCTTCGCGTCCCTCAAGCGCAACTACGACAAGCTCGATTGGGTGATCGGCGAGTGGGCGTTCCTGTCGCCGGGCGCCGACTCGCTCACCCTGCGCATCGACAAGAAGGTGGTGGATCTGCTGCAGAGCCGTCCACCGGAGACCCGGCCGTCGCTGTTCCTCATGTTGAGCAACTTCGTCGTCTCCGGCGGCGACTCGGCGAAAGGACGGTTCGACGCGGGGGTGGTGCGTACCTTCCTCGGCAATCCCCTGGCGCGCGACAACGCCATCCGGCAGGTGCGCGAGACGGTCGAGCGGTACGGATTCGCCGGCACCACACTGGACATGGAGAGCTACGACCCGGCGTTGGAGCCGCAGGTGCTGGCCTTCGCGAAGGAACTCCACGACGCGATGCACAGCCTGGGCAAGCTCGCCACGCAGGCCGTGGCGGCGAGCGACGCAGATGCCTATGTGCGCGGCGCGGCCGCGGTGAACGACAAGCTGTTTCCGATGTTGTACGACGAACATTACGGCAGGAGCGATCCCGGACCGATCGCCAGCCAGCAGTTCTACGCCGCGCAGGCGGCGCGGTTCGCCCACCTCGTGTCGCCGGCCAGGCTCGTGCTGATGATTGGCGCGTACGGCTACGACTGGAACGACGCGGAAGCGGTCTCGAACGGGCAAGCGGAGCTGTACAGCTTCCAGGAAGTGATGCGGGCGGCGCGAGGACCGACGCAGCCGCGCCCCCACTTCGATCCGGGGTCGCTCAACCCCTACCTCCAGTGGACGAGCGCTGATTCCACCGATCACGTTCTCTGGTACCTGGACGGCGTGACCGCATATAACGAAATGAAGGTGGGCAAGGCGCTTGGCGTCGCCGGCTATGGGATCTGGCGGCTCGGCTCCGAGGATCCGTCACTCTGGAACGTGGTGGCCGTCGACGGCCGGTTGCTCGCCGTGGACAGCCTGCGTCGCATGCCACCCAGCTACGACGCGGAGTTCGACGGCACGGGCGAGATCCTCCAGATCACCTACTTCCCACAGGACGGGCGCCGCAACCTGCGCGTCGACTCGATCTCCGGCTACGTGACCGGCCAGACGCTGGTGAACGTACCCGTGCCGTATGTGCTGGCGCGGACAGGTGGACAACCGCGCAATCGCCATCGCGTCGCCCTCACCTTCGACGACGGTCCCGACGCGCGATGGACGCCGATGATCCTCGATACGCTGCGCTCGCGCGGCGTGCGCGCCACCTTCTTCGTCATCGGGCAGAACGTCGATACGCATCTCGGTCTCGTGCAGCGCGAGTACGCCGAAGGACACGAGATTGGCAACCACACCTACACGCATCCGAACATGGCGCTCCAGGGCGAGCGCCGCGATCGCATCGAGCTCGACGCCACCGCATCGCTGCTCGAGACGGTGATCAACCGCCGCGTCGCGTTCTTTCGGCCCCCCTACTTCGGCGACGCCGAGCCGACGACGGACGCCGAGCTCGTGCCAGTCGGGATCGCGTCGCGTCGCAACTACTGGACGATCGGCCTGCACGTGGATGCCGAGGACTGGAAGGAGCTGCCTGCCGACTCGATCATCAAACTCGTGTTGGAGCGGCGCGCCGCGCCGAATTCCATCAACGCCACCACCCAGGACTCGGCGCGCAACATCGTGCTGCTGCACGACGCTGGCGGCAACCGGATCAACACGGTGGCGGCGCTCGGTCCGCTGATCGACTCGCTACGGGCGCGCGGGGACACCATCGTGCTCGTGAGCGACCTGGCCGGCATTACGCGCGACGACGTGATGCCGCTGCTGCCGCCGGCGAGCGAAGCCACCCGGCTCATTCGCAAGGCCGGCTTCGTCCTGCTCGGCACGGGAGAGACGACGCTCTTCTGGGTGTTCAGCATCGCCGTGGTGCTCGGCATCGCCCGCCTGTTGATCATCGGCGTGCTGGCCCTCATGCAGCGGCTCATGCAGCATCAGGAGCGCGGCGTCCCGGTGAGCTTCACGCCAGGGGTGAGCGTGATCGTCCCCGCCTACAACGAGGAGAAGGTCGTGGTGCAGACGATCTCCTCGCTGCTCAACCAGCGCTATGCCGGCGAGCTCGAGATCGTGGTGGTGGACGACGGCTCCACGGACGACACGTCGATCATCCTGGAAGAGGCCTACGGCAGGCATCCGCAGGTGTCGGTGTTTCGCAAGGTGAACGGTGGGAAGGCGAGCGCGCTGAACTACGGGATCGCGCGCGCGCGGCACGACGTCGTGATCGGCCTCGACGCCGACACCGTGTTCGACGACGACACCGTGGCGGAGCTGGTCCAGCCGCTGCAGGATCCCCAGGTGGCCGCGGTTGCGGGCAACGCCAAGGTCGGCAACCGCATCAACCTCGTCACCCGCTGGCAGGCGCTCGAGTACGTCACGAGCCAGAACATGGATCGCCGCGCCTTCTCGCTGCTGGACTGCATCACGGTGGTGCCGGGTGCAGTTGGCGCGTGGCGCCGCGCGCTGGTGCTCGAGGTGGGTGGGTTCAAGGAGGACACCCTCGCCGAGGATCAGGATCTCACCCTGGCGATGCGCCGGGCAGGCTACTCGGTGGCGTACGCCGACGGCGCGATCGCGTACACGGAGGCGCCGGATACCCTGCGCGGGCTCGCGAAGCAGCGCTTCCGTTGGTCGTTCGGCACGCTCCAGTGTGCCTGGAAGCACCGCGACGCGTTCTTCCGGCGGAAGTACGGCTCGCTGGGCTTCATCGGCCTGCCAAACGTCGTGCTGTTCCAGCTCCTGCTGCCCGGCATCTCGCCGGTGGCCGATCTGATGTTCGTGCTGAGCATTTTCACGGTATGGCTCAACGCAATGAGTCACACCGTGGATGGTCGCGTCGAATACGGCCTCGTGAACCTCGAGCAGGTGCTCACGTACTACGCCATCTTTCTGCTCGTCGACTGGCTCGCCGCGGTCCTCGCCTTTCTCATGGAGCCGGACGAGGACAAGCAGCTCACGTGGCTCATCTTCCTGCAGCGCTTCGCGTATCGTCAGGTGATGTACTGGGTGGTCGTGCGCTCGTTCGCGGCAGCGTTGCGCGGTCGCCTGGTCGGGTGGGGCACACTGGAACGGAAAGCTACGGTCGAGGTTCCGGAACACACACCTACGAGGGTGTTTGGATAACCAGAGAATACCTGCGGTCGTGAACGTCGCTTCGGGCACGGCTAACGAGGCGACGGAGGCCCTGTCGGCGAGCGGAATGTTCGACATCCACACCGTGGAGCCGGACGCGATCGCGAACACAGTCAGATCGCTCGTCCAGGGTGGCGCATCCCGCATCCTGGTCGCGGGTGGCGATGGAACCATCGGTACGGCGGCAGCGGTGCTCATCGAGCACAGGGCGGAGCTTGCGGTCCTTCCCGGTGGCACGCTCAACCACTTCGCGCGGGATCTGGGCATCAGCACCGACGCAGCGAAGGCGGCGCGGCTCGAGGGCCACGTCGTCCGCGGTGTGGACGTCGGTATGGTGAATGGACATCTTTTCCTGAATACGAGCAGCGTCGGCGCGTACGTGCGCTTCGTCCGCGCGCGCGAACGCCTCGAAAGGCGTTTCGGCTATCGCGTGGCATCTTTCCTCGCAGCTTTGCGCATCCTAGTCCGGTTTCATCGGATTGTCGTCGAGGTCGAGGTCGACGGCGTGAAGCGCATCTATCGCACACCGCTCGTCTTCATCGGCGTCGGTGAGCGGGAGCTGCAGC
>JALYXJ010000276.1 GCA_030947165.1 Gemmatimonadota bacterium | reverse complement strand
CCTCCAGGCCTCGCCGTGACCGACAATTGAACGTCTTCGTTTTTCGCTGGCGATTAGAGCGTAGGGGCCACACCCGTTCCCATCCCGAACACGGTCGTTAAGCCCTACAGCGCCGATGGTACTCCGTCCGAGAGGACGCGGGAGAGTAGGCCATCGCCGGCACCTATCAGAAACGCCCCGCGTGGCTTCGCCGCGCGGGGCGTTTCGTGTCTCCGCCCTCCACCGTACACTTCCCAACATGCCACGCGCTGGAATCGTCACCGTCGTCGGAAAGCCCAACGCGGGCAAATCCACCCTGCTCAACCGCATCATGGGTGAGAAGCTCGCCATCGTCAGCGCGAAGCCGCAATCCACCCGCGACCGGGTCGTCGGCATCCGCACCACCGACGACGTGCAGATGATCATCCTCGACACCCCCGGCCTCCTCAACCCGAAATACGAGCTCCAACGCGCCATGCGCAGTACCGCGCTGCGCGCCCTCAAGGACGCCGACGTCGTCATCTACCTGGCCGACGCGACCGAGCGCACCCCGCCGCCACTCGTCGTCGCCGCGGAGCTGGAAGCCGAGCCCCACGCGCCGGTATGGACGGTGCTCAATAAGGCGGACGCCATCCGACCCGTGGAGCGCCAGGAGCTGGCAGAGGCGCTGCCCGACTCGCGCTTCGTCTCCGCGCTGACGGGCGAAGGCGTGGACGCGCTCCTCGCCGATCTCGGCACCGCCCTCCCCGAAAGCCCCTTTCTCTATCCCGAGGACGAGATCAGCACGGCGTCGGTGCGCTTCTTCGTCTCCGAGCTGGTGCGCGAGACCGCGCTCGAGCAGCTCGATGAGGAGGTGCCATATAGCCTGGCGTGCGAGGTGGAGGAGTTCCGGGAGACCGACACCCCCGTGTACATTCGGACGGTGTTGTACGTCGAGCGCGAGAGCCAGAAGCGCATCCTGATCGGACACAATGGCCAACGCATTCGCGACATCGGTCGAGCCGCACGCGTAAAGGTCGAGGCGTTCGTGGCCGCGTCCGTCTATCTCGACCTGTGGGTGAAGGTGCTCCCCAACTGGCGAAAGAGCGATATCGCCGTTCGGCGATTCGGCTACCGGCTTCACGACGATTCCCCCCGATGACCCTCTCCCAGAAGCTGCTGGCCATCCTCGTCTGCCCGAAGTGCAAGGGCGAGCTCGAGTACCGCGAGAGCGAAGCCTCCCTCGTGTGTCCCGCGTGTCGGCTGCGCTATGCCGTGCGCGACGACATCCCGATCATGCTGCTCGACGAGGCGACGCCGCTCTGATCGCCGAGCGCCCGCACAGATGAAGCTTCTCCTGGTGCTCCTCCTGTTCGTCCCCGCGGCGATCGGAGCCCAGCTGGCGCACGCGCCGGCCGTCGTCGTGTTCGCCCTGAGCGCGATGGCCATCGTTCCCCTCTCGGGATTTCTCGGCCGCGCAACCGAAGAGATCGCCGCGCACACCGGTCCCACCCTCGGCGGCTTGCTCAACGCCACGCTCGGCAATCTGGCGGAGCTGATCATCGCCATCCTGGCGTTGCGCGCCGGACTCGTGGACCTCGTCAAGGCGTCGATCACCGGATCGATTCTCGGCAACCTGCTCCTCGTGCTCGGCGCCGCGCAGCTCGTCGGCGGCCTCCGTCACAAGGTGCAGCGCTTCAGCGCGGCGTTGGCCGGCTTGAGCATCTCGCTGCTCGTGATGGCCGTGATCGGGCTGGTTATCCCGGCGCTCTTCCATGCGACGCATGCAGATCCCACGCGCGAGCTGACGCGCCGAGTATCGATCGGTGTGGCCGCGCTGCTCATCGTCGGGTATGTCCTCTCCCTCGTGTACTCGATGTGGACGCACAAGTCCGTGTTCGGTGAAGCGCGCGACGTGGCGCACGAGTCGCACGAGCCCGCCCATGCCCCCGGTTGGTCGCCGATGCGTGCCACCCTCGTGCTGGTCGCCTCGGCGGCCTTCGTCGGGTGGCTGTCCGAGATCCTCGTCGGGTCCACGGAAGAAGCGATCAAGCACGTCGGCCTGTCGGAGATCTTCATCGGGCTGATCGTCGTGCCCATCATCGGCAACGCGGCGGAGCACAGCTCGGCGATCCTGATGGCGATGAAGAATCGCATGGACCTCGCGGTCTCGATCGCCGTCGGCTCCAGCGCACAGGTCGCGCTGCTCATTGCCCCGGTCCTCGTGTTCGTCGGGCTGGCGCTCGGCAAGCCGATGGACCTGGCGTTCAGTACGTTCGAGGTGGTATCCGTAGCACTGGCGGTGGCGGTTGCGGCGACGGTGGTGCGCGACGCTGAGTCCAACTGGCTCGAGGGCGCGTTTCTGCTGCTCGTCTACGGCATGCTCGGTGTGTCCTTCTTCTACTTCTGACCGACGCTCCGTCCTTCTGACCGACGCCCCGTCCTTCTGACCGACACCGCGCCACGGTCCGATGGCGCAACTCCCAGCGGTGTCGCGGTTTGACTTCACTTCTCGCGGGTCCTATCTTGCGCCTCCACCCCGGTCGGGCCCCTGCGTGGTAAAGAACAGCGCCATCCTTTTCTCTCCGGACGACGCCACGCCGCCTACCGCGCTCACCGAGTGGCTCGCGCGGCAGGCGGATGTCGTGTATCCCATCCGCCATGTCGACGAGCTGATGGCCATGTCGCTTCGTGGCCGCCCTCGCGTGGTGGCATTCGATGCGCGCACGGCACCCGCTGCGGTCTACGACGCCTGCCGGCGCCTCAAGCGCGACAGCTATACGGGTGTGGTGCCCGCGGTAGTGCTCTCAGCGAACGACGACCAGGCGTTCGCCGATGCGTTCGGCTCCGGGGCAGATGAAGTGGTGCGCGAACGGCTCGAGGTCCCGGAGATGCTCACGCGGCTGGACGCCATGCTGCGTCGCTCGGATCGCGACCTGGTCGTGCACCCCTCGACGCGCCTTCCCGGCGCGGCCGAGATCGAGGCCGATGTTGCGCGCCGGTTGAAGGGGCAGATTCGGTTCGCGATGTGCTACGCGGACCTCGATCATTTCAAGGAATTCAACGATCGCTATTCGTATTACGATGGGGATCGCGTCATCCGCATTCTGGCGAAGATCCTGCACGACGTGGTGAAGGGCCTGTGTGGAGAGGACGGCTTCGTCGGTCACATCGGCGGCGACGACTTCATCTTCGTCATTCCCACCGCGTCCATCACGGAGGTCTGCGAGGAGATCGTCCACGTGTTCGACCTGCTCATTCCCTTTCAGTACTCGGAGCAGGATCGGCGCGCGGGATATTTTTTCGGCAAGGATCGACGTGGCCAGCTCCATCGGGTGCCACTGATGACGGTCTCGATCGGCGTCGTGACGAACGACCGCCGACATTTCACGCATGCGGCTCAGGTCAGCGAACTTGCGACAGAGATGAAGAGTTACGCCAAGACGCTTCCCGGTTCGGTCTACTCGGTGGATCGCCGCACCGACAGTCAGCCCGCCGGCGTGGAGCGAATCACCGGGCCCGCCTCGGCAATTCCGGCGGGGGAGAAGGCATGAACGTCGTCTGTCCGGAGTGCCGATCGGTCTTTCGAGTGGACCCGGGGAAGGTCCCCGGTACGAGCGTGCGTGCACGCTGCTCGGTGTGCGGAGGCGTGCTCACGATCGGCGCGAACGCGGATGCGCGAACCGAGTTCGCGGCTGCGCCGAATGGTATGAGCGCATTGCCGGCCGCAGCAGCACCGGCGCGGGTTACTGCGCCGGCGG
>JALYXJ010000270.1 GCA_030947165.1 Gemmatimonadota bacterium | reverse complement strand
TCTCAATACTGTACGGCATCTCGAAACTTGGGCTGGTTCGTAACGGAAGGGCGTGACTCAGGACGACAAGGCCATCAAGGACCGTTGCCGCAGGCGTCACCAACGAGCCCAAGTTTCGCGATCTCGTTCGCACCAGGGATCAGCAAAGGCTTGTCGCTGAACAGCTTGCGGCGGACAGCGTCTTCTGCACTGGCTGCCGAGCTTGCAGCTTAAAGGCTGTAAGAGGAATCGTGATTGGCGATGTCGAGAACCCGTCGTCCGCTCCGACTTCTCCATGCAAGCGCCACTCACGGCGCCACACCCAAGGAGACTCGCCATGAAATACATGCTGATGATGAACGCACCGGCCGGCACCGGCGACTATCAGGTCGCCGACTGGTCCCCAGACGACTTCAAGGCCCATATCGCCTTCATGCACCGCTTGAACAAGGAGCTCACGGAGGCCGGCGAGCTTGTGCGAGCCGAGGGGTTGGCCGCGCCCGGCGAAGCCAAGCTGGTGCGTGCGAACAAGAAGGGGGGGCCACCCGTGACCGACGGCGTCTTCCCCGAATCGAAGGAGTTCCTCGCCGGCTTCTGGTTGGTGGACGTGGATCGGCCGGAGCGAGCGTACGAGATCGCCGGCAAGGTGTCGACCGCGCCGGGCCCGGGGGGCAAGCCCCTGATCATACCCGTCGAGGTGCGACAGGTCATGAGCGCGCCGCCCGCCTGACCACGTGGCACAGCAGTTCGAGGCGGACTCCAATTCCTCCACCGTCGGGCATCTGCTGCGCGAGCTCGCGCCGCAGGTGCTCGGCGCCGTCACGCGACGGCATGGTGAATTCGCGGCGGCCGAGGACGCCGTGCAGGAGGCCATGATCGCCGCCGCCACGCAGTGGCCCGCGCAGGGGATTCCCGACAATCCGAGCGGCTGGCTCTTTCACGTCGCGGTCCGGCGCCTCACGGATCACCTGCGCAGCGAGATGGCGCGACGCCGCCGCGAGGACGCGGTGGCGAGCGAGCTCTGGGCCGAATGGGCCTTCGTGCCGCCACCAGAGGTCGACCTGGACGCACGACAGGACGACACCCTCGTGCTGCTCTTCATGTGCTGTCACCCAGCCCTCACGCTGCCGACGGCCGTCGGCCTCACCCTTCGCGCCGTCGGTGGGCTCACCACCGCGGAGATCGCCAACGCGTTCTTCGTTCCCGAAGCGACGATGGCCCAGCGAATCAGTCGGGCCAAGCAGAGCATCAAGACGTCGAAGGTTCCGTTCAGCATGCCCAGCGACGCCGAGCGCGCCGAGCGATTGAGCGCCGTGCTGCACGTGCTGTATCTGATCTTCAGCGAGGGATACACCAGCAGTGTCGGCGCCAGCCTGCATCGTCCGGATCTCTCCAACGAAGCCATCCGGCTGACGCGCGCCGTGCACGCGCTGCTGCCGCGCGATGGCGAGGTCACGGGATTGCTTGCCCTCATGCTGCTCACCGACGCGCGGCGCGCCGCGCGCACCGGGCCGGACGACGAGTTGATTCCCCTCGACGAGCAGGATCGCTCGCGCTGGGACCGACGGCTCATCGAGGAGGGGAGCGCACTCGTGGCGGAGGCGCTCAGCGGCGGCTCCATCGGGACGTATCAACTTCAGGCCGCGATCGCGGCCCTGCATGACGACGCGCCGCGCCTGGAGGACACCGACTGGCCGCAGATCCTCGCGCTCTATGACGTGCTCGCGGGAATGTCCGGCAATCCCATGGTGGAGCTCAATCAGGCGATTGCCGCCGCCATGGTCCACGGCCCGGCGACGGGGCTCGAGCGGTTGCGGGCGCTCGATGCCGACACGCGCCTCGCCGGACACTATCGTCTCGACGCCGTCCGCGCGCACCTGTACGAGATGAGCGGCGACCGCGAGCACGCCATCGCGCACTACCGGGCCGCTGCCGAGCGCACGACGAGCATCCCCGAGCGAAACTACCTGATCATGAAAGGGGCGCGGCTCGCCAGCGGCGACGCCAGCACGGGATCACGATAGTCGAGCGCGCCCTACCGCTGCTTCACGAAGTGCACGATCCCGCCGAAGCCTCGATAGCTTCCCACGAGGGTATCGCCGCGAATCTCCCCGTTGAAGACCTCCGAAGTATCTCGCGCCGACCACGCGGCCAGCAGCCCGAGCTGCACCTTTCCGTCGCGCACCGTGCCGAGCAGCCCGCACGTGTAGCAGCCCACGTAGCCGAAGCGTGGGACGACGTCGTACTGACCGCTCAGCGCGTCCGCCTGGTCGGCGCGCGCCGTCGGCGACTCGACGTACAGCACGATACGAGAGAACGGCGTGGTCCGCTGCTCGAGCTCCGAGCCCGTGAAGACATACGTCCCGGCGATCGGCTCCGTCTGCGGCGCGACGACGTCGAAGTTCTCGAAGCGGAGGCGCACCAGCGCGCCGAACACCCCGAAGCCGCCCTGGACGCGATTGATCAATCCCGTTCCCGTGATCTCGTTGTCGTGGCTCCGGTACCAGTCGTAATAGTTGGAGTCCACCGCCGAGACGGTCACGGTCTGCGGGAAGCCGGGGATGAAGACGCGTGAAAGCGCGTCGGTGTCCACGTTGCGCAGCTCTCCCGTCAGCCGTAGCCGAGTGCTGTCGGTGAAGAAGGTGCGTGGCCCGAACGGCGTCTCGATCCGCACGAAGTAGCTGCGCGCGCCCGGCGTGACCGGCCACTGGAGCACGACCGTGTCGCGCGCGCGATCGAACAGACGCTGCGCCGCCACGCTCGCCGCGACCCCCGCGGGCACGGAGGTCTCGGCGGCGAGGAGCTCGCCCTTGGTCGTGTACACATTGAGGCGATAGGTGACGTTCCGTTCCAGCGACGCACCGGGCAACCTGAATCGGTAGATGCCGCGCCCTTTCCCGTCGCCTCTCGCCACGTTGTCCTCGACCGCGTCCAGCGTCTGACCACTCGGCATCGTGAGGCTCACGATCGCTCCGGACTCGGCGATGCCCTCGTCGCTCACGAGCGGGTCTTCGAGGTCGAACCCTGGAGCCAGCACGGACACCGAGCCGTTCCTCGTCCGCTCGAGCAGCACCACCTGGGTGGAGGCGCTGGCGCTCAACACCGCATGCATGGCCACGAGCGACTCCGTGCGTGGGATGCTCACCTTCTCGATCTCGCACGCGGCGAGAAGAAGGATCAGGGCGAGCGCGCGCTCAGAACGCAATGCGCACCCCCGCGCTCGGCAGCACCGGAAATTGCGAGATCGCCCGACGCGTGGGCTGGTCGGTCGAGTACTTGTAGATATAGACGAACACGTTCTTTGCGTTGTAGGCGTTCACGACGCTCAGGTACGGCGTGAACGTCGTGCTCCCCCGCTGATATTCGCGCGACACGTTGAGGTCGAGGCGGTGGGTTGGCGGGAACCGCTCGCTGTTGTGCGCGCCGCCCAGCGACTCGATGTCGATCGCCGGCTCCCCGGTGCCCCACCGGTCGAGAGACGGGTCGTACACGCGGCGCGCGATCCCACCCACGATCGGCGTGTATGGCGTGCCGGTCGCGAAGCCGAACCGCGCGCCCATCCGGTACTTCCTGACCGGCCAGGTGGCCACGACGTTGAGGTCGTGCCGCCGGTCGTGACCAGGTGCCCAACGCATGTTGTCCCGCCAACGGGAGCTCACGCCATACGAATACGTGATCCATCCCGCGGCGCCGCTCGCCCGCTGCCAGCGCGCGAGCAGGTCGGCGCCGTAGGACAACCCCTGTGCCGCCAGGAACTCATCGCCGTGCACCTGCGGGTCCTCGGACGAGTTCACCTCGAACACACGGTCGTAGTGCTTCAGGAATCCTTCGATGCGAATCGAGCCGGTGTCGCCGACCCGACGTTCCGCGCCGGCGATCCACTGCCACGCCGTCTCGACCGGAATGAACGAATCGCTGGCGATCCAGATGTCGAAGTAGCGCAGCGGCCCGTCGCCGGCGAGCGAATGCTGCCATTGCGTCACGCGCCCCACGCCGGCGGTGAGCGCCAGCTCCGGCGTGGCGAAGTACTTCACCGACACGCGCGGTGAGAGCGCGGCGAAGATGCCTCCCGACAGCGCCTCGGCGCGCAGTCCGGCCTCGACGAGCCAACGCGGCGAGAGCCGCCACATGTCGTCCGCCCACACGGCCGCCGACGTGGGGCGCTGCTCGAGATCGAAATCGGTGGTGAGCGTTTGCGTGGAGCCGGAGGAATACCGAATGCGATGCGTCGCCAGCTCGTAGCCGATCGAGGGATCGTGGCTGGCTCCGTGCGCGAGCAATGAGCCGCTGACGCGGAATTCGCGGATCTCGCTTCGTTGGGCGAACGCGCCTTCGCCCAGATCGAGCACGGTGGAGAAGTCCGAGGTGGAGATCCGCTGCTCGATCGTCGCGCTGTCGCCAAGCGGCAGCCGAATGAGTGGAATGTGCGCGTCGGAGCCGAGCTCCCGGGAGAGCGTCGCGCCGAGCACGCGGTTCCCCCAGTTGAACGCCCACCGGCCCGTGCCGGCGCGCGACGGCGCAGAGTCCGTCGCGAATTCGGCGAGGTTCGCGTCGAGCACGTCTCGGCCGGAATACGCCGTGATGGCGAGACGCACGTTACCGGGAAAGGCATACGTCGCGCGGCCGTGCAGGTCCCCGAAGTGATAGGGGAAGATGTTGTTCGTGAAGACACTGGCGAGCGCGTCCGCGTAGGTTCGGCGCGCGGCCACGCTCCACGTGCCGCGTCCCTCCGCGACCGACCCGCTCAACCGCGCCGACGCCGCGAGCGCGGAGACGTCGGCCGTGACGTGCACGTCAGGCCGCGGATCGTCGGCCGAGCGGACGTCGAGCACACTCGACAGGCGACCGCCGTAGCGCGCCGGGAAGGCGCCGGTCATCAGCTCGATGCCGCCGACCGTGGCGTCCATGAACGTGCTGAACAGCCCACCCAAGTGGAATGGGTTGTAGATCGGGTGGCCATCGAGGAGGATGAGATTCTGGTCGGCCTCACCACCGCGCACATTGAGCCCCGTGTTATAGTCGTTGCGCGCCATGACCCCCGGCAGGAGCTGCACGACCCGCACGACGTCCGGTTCGCCGACGTTCGGCACCCCGGCCATCGCCGCGGCGCCGATGGTGACGGTGGAGATGTTCGGCCGGGAGAGGAACAACTCCGCGTCGGCCATGCGCGCGTCGGTGCGTATCGGCGCGAGGAGCTGGGCGCCGGCCTGGAGCGTGACGTCCACACGCACGGTGTCGCCCGCGCGGACGCGCGTCACGCGGTCCACGCTCCGGTAGCCGAGCAACCGGATGCGCACGGTGAGCGGTCCGGTTGGGACCCCGTCGAGCAGGAAGCGTCCGTCGCTGCCGGTGGTGGTGCCGAGAATTGTCCCCGCAATCGAGACCGCGACCCCCGCCGCCGGCGTGGCGACTCCGGTGTCGGCACGCGCCATGATGCGACCAGCTACTACGCCCGTCGCGGGCAGTTGCGCCGAGAGCAGGGTGGGGACGAGGCAGATCAGCGCGCTGCACGCACCAAGGCGAGCGAAGGACACGGGCAGGGGAAAGGGTTGGGGATCGCCTACGATATCAGCCGTCCCCGGGAATCGTGAGTGCGAACCGGACCGCGCAAGGAACGCATCCTGCTGGGAGTGCGAAGTGTCGACTCACTCACCCAGCCCCGACCCATGATTCGCAAGCTGAAGAGCGGCGAGTATCGCCTCTACTCGAGAAAGAAGAACCCCAAGACCGGCAAGCGGCGCAACCTGGGCACCTTCAAGACCCGCGCGGCTGCCGAGAAACACGAGAAGGCCGTGCAGTTCTTCAAGCGGCAGGGCTGACCATCCGGCCCGTCGGAGCCGTAGATTCTCCGCGACACCTCAACAGGAGAATCGCCGTGCCAACTGCCACCGCCCCCTCCGCCACCGCGGTCGTGATCACCCCCGAGGAGCTGCTGCACCATTGGCAGGGACATCGCGGGCTCACCCGCCGCGCCATCGACGCCTTCCCCGAGGACAAGCTGTTCACCTTCTCCATCGGCGGGATGCGCCCGTTCTCCACCCTCGCCATCGAGTTCCTCCAGATGGCGGTGCCGACGCTGCGTGGCGTGATCACCGGGAGCTGGCCCGAGATGGCCAACATCGAGGCGCGCACGAAGGCCGATCTGCTGCAGCTCTGGGACGCCGCCACCAACGAGATCAACGTGCTGTGGCCGACGATCCCGTCGCAGCGCTTTCAGGAGACGGACAAGGCGTTCGGGCAGTGGGAGATGCCGATCTACGCACTGCTACTCTACGTGATCGACAACGAGATCCATCATCGCGGGCAGGGCTACGTGTACCTGCGCGCACTGGGCGTCGAGCCGCCGCCGTTCTACGAGCGCGCGTGATCGGCCCGTCATGAGAGGCGCACGCTCACGACCGCTCGTCGTCATCCTGGCGGTCGCGTCGCTCGGCTGTGCCGGCGCGCCGGCGC
>JALYXJ010000254.1 GCA_030947165.1 Gemmatimonadota bacterium | reverse complement strand
ACGCCGGCGGCGCGCGCGCCGGGGGTGTCGGTCGTCGGGATGATGTGCTCCGCGATCGTCGCGACCTGCGCTCCCTGCGCAGTGCTGAGAGCACGTGGCGCCCATCCCGAGTCGCCGGCAGCGGGAGCGGGGGTCTCACAGCCGGCGAGCATCGCCGCGAGCGTCGGCGCGGAGATCGCGCCGCCCAACAGGAGCGCGGTACGCCGAAGCGCTTCACGCCGATCGATGGAACCGGGCCGGATTGGAGACGGAGCAGTCATGGCTACTGGCAGAGGGTGCGCGCGCGCTGCATCGTTTAAGTGAATCCAAGTAAGGCGCGGCTCCGCCGTTGGCAAGAGTGCCGCGCACACCCAACGAAATCGCCATGTCATCCATACGCTGCGCCCCTGTCTGGTGCCTCGGCACGTCGCGCTGAGCCGTGACTTTTCGCGTTGGGCTGATCGGAAGCGGCAACATCAGCGAGACCCATGCGCGTGCCGCGATCGAGGCGCGGCACGTGGAGGTGGTGGCACACTGGGGCCGAAATGCCGAGACGACGCAGCGTCTCGCGCAGCAGTATGGCGGGCGAGCTTTCGGCACGTTGGACGAGCTGCTCGTACACCGTCCCCTGGATGCAGTGCTGATTGGCACCCCCTCCGGGACCCACGCCGACTTCGGCATTGCGGCGGCGCGACAAGGGCTGCACGTGCTCGTCGAGAAGCCGCTCGACGTGACGACCGCGCGCATCGATCCGCTGCTGGTTGAATGCGCCCGCGCCAACGTGACGCTCGGAGTGTTCTTCCAGGATCGCACCGCGCCGGATCTCGTCTGGCTCAAGCAGGTGATCGATGGCGGGGATCTGGGTGTGCCGCTGCTCGCCTCCGCGAGCGTCCGCTGGTACCGGTCGCCCGAGTACTACGCGGGGTCGCCATGGCGAGGCACCCGCGCGCTGGACGGTGGGGGCGCGCTGATGAATCAGGGCATCCATACCGTGGATCTCCTGCTGTGGCTGTTCGGACCCGTGGCTCGCGTATCGGCGATCACGAAGACAGCGCTTCACCGGATCGAGGTCGAGGACACCGTCGTGGCGATGCTCGAGTTCGCGAGTGGCGCTGTCGGCACGCTCGAGGTGACCACGGCGGCATACCCCGGATGGCCTCGCCGCATCGAGCTGACCGGCTCGCAGGGCACCGTCGTGGTGGAAGGAGACCGGGTGCTGACGTGCGCGCTACAGCACCCGCCGGCCCTCGATCCGCCGCAGCATGCCGGGACCACGAACGCCAGTGCATCGTCGCCGGTGGTGTCGGACGTCACCGCGCATCAGCGGGTGCTCGAGGACTTCGTTTCCGCGGTGCACGGGCGACGGCCACCGCGCTGCGACGGCGCGGAAGGACGGCGCAGCGTCGCACTCATCGAGGCGATCTATCGCGCTGCCGAGTTGCGAGCACCCGTTACGGTGCAATGAGACGCACCCGATGAGTCGCTCAGAAGGTAGAGGCGGCCGTTACCGGCGACGGCCGCGTGACGTCTGGTTGGTGGCCGACCGGTGCGCTCGCCCGGCTGTCGGATCTGCGATCTCCTCCCGCTCGCGACAGGGCAATGGATCGTTGCTCGATCCGCCGCACCGTCGTACCATTCCTCGCGGCGTTGGCCGCATGCCGCCCCGCTCCTCACGCGACACGCCAGCAGCAGCGCGTCCCTGTCGCGCGCATCGTCGATTCCACGGCGAAGCGCACCGCGGATTCGATACCGCGCGCGACGGCGACGGCGGCGGTCAATGATACGACCGTTCAAGGGGAGCCGGTGCCGAGCTACGTCGTGGCAACCTGTGATTCGGCGTCCGGCATCATGCACGAGGTGCTTGGGCGGGATGCTCATCGAGAGGACGGTGCCTACCACGATTCCTTCGTCGGGCAGCAGGTGCGAATTGGATGCCGCCTCCGTTTCGATGGCTCCTTCGAGGGACCACAGCGCATCGAAGACCCGGTTGGCTCGCTCCAGAAAGGCTTCGAGCGGCATGGCTGGAGATTCGACCTACGCTACTCCGCCGATGGTCCGGACGGCTCGACGATCGGGATGCGCTCCCGGGACAAGGGGTGCCTCGTCTCCGGTCGGTGGGACGGCGGCGACGACAGCGAGCCCGACTCCGCGCGAACGAAGCCGGATCCGAGCTTTCAGGTCATCGTCGAGTGCGCGCGCGATGTGACGCGGAATGCGAACAGGGACGTGCCGGATTCCATCTGGAGCATCGCCAGTCAGGCTGGTCTCGACAGCATCTACGCGTTCTCGTTTCGGTTCCACAGTCCGCCGTATGAGGTCGGCGACTTCGACGGGGACGGCGTGGTGGACGCGGCCGTCCTCATCGAACACCGCGCGAGCGGCAAAGCCGGCTTGGCGATCGTGCGTCGTGGGGTGCGCGAGGTCGCCATTCTCGGTGCCGGGACGGACGCGTCAGGGCCCGACGACCTCAACTGGGTCGACGCGATAGAGGTTTTTCCCCGTGGAACGACGTGGCATCTCACGATCGGCGACCGTCCGTTCCTTCCGCTCATCTCCGACGCGCTCTGGGTGGCACACGGCGATTCCGTGAGCGCGTTTTATGTGTGGACCGGCAAGAGCTTCGTGTTCGAGCCGCACGGGATCAAGCGCCCGCGCTGACACCCGCCTGGCGCAGGTACCGCGTCGCGAAGTCGGCAAACTGCGGAAACGCCACCTCCGGCTCCTCGATCTCCGGGTGCCATCGCTTCTCCCACTCGAAGCTGTACACACCGCGATAGCCGGACTTCGCAAGCGCGGCGATCTGGCGGCCCACCGGCACGTCGCCCGTACCAGTCAACACGTATCGGCGGTCGGCGCCGGCGGGCACCGAGTCCTTCAGGTGCACGTGGCGCACATGGGACTTGATCGCTATCAACGTCGCCTCCGGCTCCTCCTTGCCGAACGCAAAGGTGTGGTGAGCGTCCCAGAGTAGCGCGACACCGGGTCCGTCCGCCCGCCGCATCAGCTCGACCAGCGTCGGCGAATCGACGAAATCCCCGTGCGACTCGAGCAGGATCGTCACCCCGCGCTCCTTGGCGTAGTCGCCGAGGGTGCGCAGGCCGGCGGCGATATGGGCGAGCATCTGATCGCGCGGCACCCCCGCCACGTACTTGTTCCCGAACACGCGAACCCATGGCGCGCCGAGCGCCTGCGCGAGATCGATGAAGCGCCGCGCGTGCGCGAGCTCCGCTTCGTGCTTCGCCGGCTCCATCTCGTGCAGGTTGGTCGAGCTGCCGAGACAGGACACCACCAGGTCGTGGGCGGCGAGCTCGCGCCTCGTCTGCGCGAGCTGCGCCGGCTGCAACGTCGGCAGTAGCGGCAGGTCCATCTGCGTGCCGATGCCCCGCAGCTCCACTGCGCCGAAGCGATGCGCCTGCGCGAAGTCGAGAATGCGCTGCCAGTCCCAACCCGGACAGCCGAGCGTGGAGAAGCCGAGGGGCAGGCGGGCCTCATGAGACAGCCCGGCGTCGTGAACGAGAAACCCTGCGCTGCGGGGCCGAGCGCAGCCAGTGGCCAGAAGGGCCGCAGCTGACTGTACGAAGGCGCGACGACTGATGCTCATGACGGTTCCACGGACACGATGTTGAAGGTCTCAAGCATACACATCAAAGCGCGCTCTGGTGAGGCGGACCAGCTCGTCCAGGGGCATGGCCCAGATGCGCTCGTTGAAGATCTCGACCTCGATGAGTCCCTGATAGCCCGCGCACTCCACTTCGCCGCGGATACGCCGCAGCTCGATCACCCCGTCGCCCATCATGCCGCGATTCATCAGGACGTTCTGGGCTGGGACCAGCCAGTCGTTCACATGGTAGCCGACGATCCGATCTCCCAGACGCGCGATCTCCGCGGTCCGCTCCGGATCCCACCACACGTGATAGACGTCGACCACCACGCCGACACGCGGGCCGATTCGCTCTGCCAGTGCACGCGCCTCGCGGAGCGTCGTGATGCATGAGCGCTCCGCGGCGAACGCTGGATGAAGTGGCTCGATGCCGAGCCGCACCCCCAGCTCGTCCGCGTACGGCGCGATCGCCGCAATCCCATCAGCCACCATCTCCCGTGCGCCGGCAATGTTGCGATCGGGCGCAGCGCCGCACACCAACACCAGAACCTCCGCGCCGACCGCCGCTGCCTCGTCGATCGCGCGGCGATTGTCCTCGATCCTCGCCGCCCGCTCCGGCGCGGTGAGCGCGGGAAACATCCCGCCGCGGCACAGGCTCGAGACTCGCAGCCCCGCATCGCGCACCAGCCGCGCCGCGCGGTCCACGCCAGTCTCGGCGAGCTTGTGCCGCCAGATCGAGATCGCCGGCACGCCGCCTCGCGCGCAGGCGTCGACCACCTCGGCGAGACTCGAGCGCTCCGCGGTTGCCTGATTGAAGCTGAGCCGATCGGCGCTCGCGACGGGCCGCGCCTCGACGTCGCGCGTCACGAGACGCCTGCCAGCGCGAGCACCGGACGCATGCGGGCAACCGCGAGATCCGGATCGGTCAGCAGCCCGGCGGCGTCGGCGAGGCGCATCAGCTCGGCGAGATGCACTACGGTCCTCGCACTCTCGGCTCCGCCAAGCATTCGAAAGTGCGACTGATGCCCGTTGAGGTACGCCAGGAACACCACGCCCGTCTTGTAGGCCCGCGTGGGATGTTGGAAGATGTGCCGCGACAGAGGCACCGTTGGACCGAGCACGGCGTGATACCGCTCGAGCTCACCGCGATCCAGCGCCTGAAGCGCCGCCGAGGCGGCTGGGGCGATCGCGTCGAAGATGCCGAGCAGCGCGTCGCTGTGGCGAGCACCGTCGCCGGCAATGAGCGCGGCGTAGTTGAAGTCGTCTCCCGTGTACATGCGCACGCCGACCGGTAGACGCAGGCGCATGTCGATCTCACGCTGCGCATCCAGCAGGGAGATCTTGATGCCGTCCACCTTGCCGGGCTGCGCGTTGATGACGTCGAGGCAGACCTCCATCGCCTCGTCGAGATCGGCGGTGCCCCAGTATCCAGCGAGTTGCGGATCGAACATGTCGCCGAGCCAGTGCAGGATCACCGGCTGGCTGACCTGTCGGAGCACGGTTCCGTACACGCGGCGGTAGTCGTCGGGGGATCGCGCGGCGTGGGCGAGCGCGCGGCTCGCCATGAGGATCACACGACCCCCCCGGGCTTCCACGAATCCGGCCTGCTCGGCGTAGGCGCGCTCCACGTCGTGGAGCGTGACCGACGGCGCGGGCGCGAGATGATCCGTGCCCGCACCGCACGCGATAACGCCGCCCACCGACCGCGCCTCGGCGAGAGATCGCGTGATCAGCTCCTGGGCGTCGCACCAGGCGAGGCCGCCGCCGCGCTGCGCGGTATCCATCGCCTCGGCCACGGCGAATCCGTAACGCCAGAGATGGCGGCGATACTCGAGCGTGGCATCCCAATCGATCGCCGCCTCGGAAAGCACGTCCAGGTCGCGCCGCGGGTCGACGACGACGTGTGCCGCGGCGTACGCGACACGTGATCGAAAGGGTGCCGCGGGCGCCGGCCAGCTCTTGGGGCGGCGAAGGCTGTATCTCTCCACCGTGCCATCGGCGCGGGGAAGCGGGAGCGTTGGCGTCATCGCGCGTGCGACTTCGCCTGGCCCGCTGCCGACGACTTCGCTGGCCGCGGCGCCGCGCCATCGGTCAGCGGCGGCACATCGAGCCAGCGCCGCTCCGCCCAGGATTGGAGTCCGAGCTCCGCGAGCTGCACGCCCTTGGCGCCTTCGATGAAGTCGTGGATGAACGGCACATCGACCGCCACATGTCGCAGGAACATCTCCCACTGCACCTTGAACGCGTTGTCGAACTCGGCGTTGTCCGGCACCTCCTGCCAGTTGGCGAAGAAGTCGAACGCGTTGGGGATGTCGGGATTCCAGGTGGGCTTTGGGGTGTTGACGCGATGCTGCGTCTTGCAGCCGCGAAGCCCCGCGACCGCGCTGCCGAGCGTGCCATCCACCTGGATGCCGAGCAACTCGTCGCGGTAGACGCGAACGGTCCACGACGAGTTGAACTGCGCGATGATCGGTCCCCCGCCCGAGGTCCCGGCGAGCTCGAAGGTGCCGTACGCCGCATCGTCAGCCGTCGCCGCGTAGGGACGTCCCGATTCATCGACCCGCTCAGGAATGTGCGTGGCACCCACGCACTGCACGGCCGTCACTTCGCCAAAGGTGTGATCGAGCACGTAGCGCCAATGACAGAACATGTCGGCGATGATTCCGCCGCCGTCCTCCGTACGGTAGTTCCACGACGGACGCTGCGCTGGCTGGAGGTCGCCCTCGAACACCCAGTAGCCGAACTCCCCGCGCACGCTGAGGATGCGGCCGAAGAACCCGGCATCCACCAGCCGCCGCAGCTTGCGGATCCCGGGGAGGAAGAGCTTGTCCTGCACGACGCCGTGCTTCACGCCCGCGGCATCTGCCAACCGCGCCAGATCGAGCGCCTCCGCCGTGGACACGGCGATCGGCTTCTCGCAGTAGACATGCTTGCCGGCTGCGATGGCTTTACGCACGTTGGCTGCGCGCACTTTCGTCAGCGTGGCGTCGAAGTAGATCGGGTCGGCCGCGTTGGCGAGGCACGCGTCCAGATCGGTCGACGTCCGCGCGATGCCGTACTTCTCGGCCAGTGCGCGCAGCTTCTCCGCATCGCGTCCCACGAGAATGGGGTCGGGCAGGAGGCGGTCGCCGTTCGGCAGCGCCACGCCGCCCTGCTGGCGAATGGCCACGATCGAGCGAACGAGGTGCTGGTTGAGCCCCATGCGCCCGGTGACGCCGTTCATGATGATGCCGATCGGGCGTGTGCCCATGATCGCTCCTCGATGTGTTGGCGGAAGGGTTGTGCGACGTCAGGCGAGGTCGGGCTCGGCGGCCATCACCTGCGCTGACCGCCTGCCTACCCGCGGCAGGAAGGAGATGGCGACGGCTCCCGCGAGCGCGAAGCCGATCAACGCGGAGAACCCGCTCACGTAACTGCCGGTGACGTCGCGCAGGCGGCCGACCAGCACGGGCGAGAGCGCCTCGGCCACGCCGTCCGCCGTCAGCACGACGCCGAGCGCTCGCCCGAGCACGTGGACGCCGAACAGCTCAGCGGCCATGAGCGGGATCACCATGTACTCGCCGCCGAGCCCGATGCCGAACACCACTGCGAAGAGCATGATCGTGCTGCGCGTCGTCGCCAACAGCAGAAGGGGGATCGAGGCTGCGACGAGCAGGTAGATGAGCAGCATCACGTACTTCTTGTGCCAGTGATCGGCGAGCCAGCCCATCGCGAGCCGCCCCATGAGACTTGCCGCGAGCGTGAGCGACGCGATTGCGGCTGCGTCACCCTGGCTGTACCCGTGATCGATGCTAAGATAGAGCTTGAGATGTTGATTGGCACCGCCAACAGCCGCGATCGAGCACATGCTGCCGAACATCAGCAGGTAGAAGGCGCGCCGACGGAAGACACCACGCAATGGAGGGGGCGGTGCCGGGGGGTGCGGTAGTCCGCTCGACGTTTCGGGGGGGGCCTCCTTCACCAGCAACGCGAGCGGCAGCGCCAGGAGCACGATGAGCACGCCGAGGACGCGCAGCGCCCCCTGCCATCCGAACGCGTGCACGAGCCGGACGGCGAGCAGTGGCACGAGCGCGCCGCCGACGCCAATGCCGAGGTACGCGAAGCCCATCGCGCGCCCGCGGGCGGCGGTGAACCATCGCGAGAGCAACACCTGATTGGGCAGCGGGCCGCCACACACGTACCCCACGGCGTTGAACAGGTAGAAGAAGTAGAAGCCGGCGAGGGTGTGAATGGAGCCGAGGCCGATCAACGCCGTGCCGGCCATGAGGATGCCGGCGATCATCAATCGGCGCGGGCCGAAGCGGTCGACGATCCATCCCGCCGCGAACCCGAACAGCGGGCCGACGACGAGCTTGCTGAGTGCGTTCCCCGACGTGACTTGCGCCCGGGACCATCCGAAGTCCCGGACCATGAAGTCGTAGAAGAAAGGCAGGCCGTACAGCGCCAGGCCGACGATGGCGAACAGCGACATGAAGGAGGTCGCCGCGACCTGGAGCTGGGCAGGGCGGAGCGGGTCCTTCTCGCGCTCGACGGCGGATGTGGCCATTATCGGGGTCGGTGGGTCTACGTCGCTACGGATCTGGCGAAAGGCGACGGCGCCAATAATGTTCGCACGACGGGCAAAGTCACCAGTGCGTGTGTCCGACGCGCCGTTCGCCGCCTATCTCGCCAAGGGAGCAATACTTGACGCCCGTTGGTTAAACGCTATAGTGGGCCCCCTGAGCTTTCTCGTATTTGTACGCATCCCGAACAATGCCCTCCCGTTCTGGACTCCGCGCACCTCGCCAGTCACTGCTGTCCGCCGTCATCTGCCCCTCGCCGGACTCCCTCCCGTTCCGGAGCATCGCCACTCATGAAGCGTTGGCTCGCCACCGTCGGTCTACTCGCCTTGCTGGTTCCCGCCACACGCGCCGCCGCACAGGCCGACGCCTCGCGCATCACCGGCACGGTCACGGCGACCGACGGTGGCAATCCCGTGAGCGGTGCACGCGTCACGATCCTCGGTACGCGACTCACCGCCGAGACCAACTCGCAGGGACGCTACACGATCGTCGCGGCGCCCGGCAGCTATCGCCTCCGCGTGTCGGCAATCGGCTACACGCCGACCGTGATGGACAGCGTCCCCGTCACCGCCGGTCAGGCAACGACCGCCAACTTCCTGCTCAAGCATCAGACCGTCGAGCTCGAAAAGGTCGTCGTCGTCGGCTACGGAACCCAGGCGAAGCGTGACGTGACCGGTGCCGTCGGCTCCGTCTCCGCCGAGCAGATCGCGCAGCAGCCCACGACCAACGTCGTCGAGGCGATCAAGGGCAAGGTGCCGGGCGTCGACATCATCGCCACCGGCTACAAGCCGGGTGACGGCATCCAGATCCGCATCCGCGGCACCCGATCGCTCAAGGCGTCGAATGACCCCTTGTACGTCCTCGATGGCGTTCCGATGGCGGGTGGTGTCGGCGATCTCAATCCCGGCGATATCGAGTCGATCGAGATCCTCAAGGATGCGAGCGCCACGGCGATCTACGGTTCGCGCGGTGCGAACGGCGTGGTACTCGTGACGTCCAAGAAGGGCAACGCCTCCGGAAGAACGCGCGTCTCGTACGACACCTACGCCGCCACGCAACAGGCGACGAGAAAGATCAACGTGTTCGACGCCGCATCGTATCTCGAGTACAAGCGTGAGGCGTGGCGCACCGCCGGCCTGTACAACGCGTCGCTGTGCGGGGCAGGCGTCGCGTCCTGCGGCGCGGCCGACGCGGCGGCGAGCGGCATGCTGTTCTCGCAGGAGCTCGCGGGCATCCAGGCCGGCGTCAACACCGACTGGCAGAACCTCATCCGCCGCAACGGCAGTCAGATCAACCACCAGCTCGCGATTATCGGCGGCAACGGCACGACGAACTACGCGGCGAGCGGGAACCTGACGCGGCAGACGGGCATCGTCATGGGTCAGGACTTCGATCGCAAGTCGCTGCGCGTGAACGTCGAGTCGCAGGCGCTGCCTCGGCTGCGCCTCGGGGGCTCGGCGATGGTCGTCCGCAGCACGCAGAACCTCGGCCGCGGTGACGCGCTCTACAGCGAGTCGCTCGCCGACAGCCCCCTGTCCATCGCGTACGATTCGTTGACGGGCAACGTGCTGTTCAAGCCGACCCCCGATCCCCAGCGCAACAACCCGCTGAGCGACGTGTCGAACTGGCTTGACGAACGCGTACGCACCCGTCTGTTCGGCACGTTGACCGGCGCGGCCACGCTGGCGGAGGGGCTCGAGTACCGCGTGAACTTCGGCCCGGACATCACCTACGCGCGTCGAGGGCAGTTCCGTGGCGCCGAAACAAACGCCCAGCAGGGCAGCCCGGCCAACGCCCAGCTCAACAACGACCGCACCATCGACTACACGCTCGACAACATCCTCACCTATCGGCGCGCGCTCGGCGCGGACCACAAGGTCGACCTGACCGCGCTGTACAGCGTCGAGAAGAACACCTTCGAGGGCGACAGCATTGCCGCAGCGAACCTGCCGTACGAGTCGCAGCGATTCTACAATCTGGGTTCCGCCGGAACGGTGAGCGCGGTCGGCAGCCAGATCACGCAGTGGGCGCTCCAGTCGTACATGGGCCGCCTCAACTACACCTTCCGCGATCGCTACCTGCTCACGCTGACCGGCCGCATGGACGGCTCGTCGCGTCTCGCCGAAGGACACAAGTACAACTTCTTCCCGTCCATCGCGCTCGGCTGGCGTGTGGTCGACGAGTCGTTCGGGCAGCCTTTCGGTGTGCTCAACAGCCTCAAGCTCCGCGCGAGCTACGGCAAGACCGGCAACACGGCGGTCGATCCATACCAGACGCTCGGCGGTCTGACGCGCACGGCCTACTCGTGGAGCAGCACGACGGGAGCATTCGGGTTCCGCCCGGGCAACCTGGCGAATCCCGATCTGGCGTGGGAGACGACCTCGCAGATCGATGGCGGCGCCGACTTCACGCTCTGGGGCGGCCGGATCAACGGCAGCCTCGACCTCTATCGGGCGAGCACCGACCAGCTGCTGATGAACCGGCAGCTTCCCACGAGCACCGGATTCTCCTCGGTCACGCAGAACGTCGGTGCGACGCGCAACACCGGCATCGAGCTGGCGCTCAGCGCCATCACGCTCGACGGCTGGCGCGGCATGCGCTGGACGAACGACTTCAGCTTCTCGGCCAACAAGAACGAGATCGTCAGCCTATCCAACGGCGCGGTGGACGACGTCGGCAACCGCTGGTTCATCGGCCAGCCGATCACCAGCACGACGGACAACTGCAGCCGCGACTGCGTCTGGTACGACTACCGCTTCCTCGGCATCTGGCAGACGAACGAGGCCGCCCAGGCGGCGGTCTACGGGCAGAAGCCCGGCATGATCCACGTGCAAGACCTGAACGGCGACGGCCTGATCAACGATCTCGATCGCCAGATCCTCGGCAACACGTATCCGAAGTGGACGGGGAGCATCAACTCGCGCGTCGACTACGGCCGCGTGGACTTTTCGGTGCAGCTGATCACGCGTCAGGGCTTCACGATCGCGAACACCTTCCGGACGAGCCAGAGCACGCTTGCGGGTCGCTACAACGGCATCGCGGTGGACTACTGGACGCCGACGAACGCGAGCAACACCGATCCACGGCCGAACAAGGACCAGGAGAACCCGATCTACGGCGACGCCCGCGCCTACGAGGACGGCTCGTTCAGTCGCGTGCGGAACATCACCCTCGGCTTCAGCGTGCCGGAGCGCTACGTGGCACCCGTGGGCGCCCAGTCGATCCGACTCTACGCCACCGCGCAGAACCCGTTCACCTTCACGAGCTCCACCACGCTCGATCCCGAGGGTCGCGCCAGCGCCGGCGTGCCGGCGTATCGGTCGATGCTCCTTGGCGCCAATCTCGGCTTCTAACCGGAACCCAACTGTGACTTCATACAGGGCTCTTTCGACGTGGGCGGTCTCGGCGGCGCTGCTCGCCGGTGCTGCGAGCTGTGCGGACCTCAAGGAGGTTCCGATCAGCGGGATCACGGACACCTACTACACGAGCGCCGTCGGCTTCGACGCCGCCGTGAACGCGACCTACTCGGGGCTGCATCGGTGGTACGGACGCCAGGCCGCCTTCGCCAACACCTCGTTCGGCACCGACGAGTTCACGCGCGGCGCCGACGGCAATTACAAGTACTTCAACGACTACACGCCGCAGTTGACCCCGGACGCGCAGTACATCCGCGAGCCGTGGGACGACCTCTACCGGGCGATCAACACGGCCAACGCGGTGATCGCCCGCGCGCCCAATGCCCAGGTCACCGATGCGGTGAAGACGCAGCGAGTGGCCGAGGCGAAGTTTCTCCGCGCGACCTACTACTTCATCCTCGTGCGGCTGTGGGGCGACATCCCGCTGAATCTCGAGGAGATTACCGCACCTCGCACGGACGTCACGCGCACGCCCAAGGCCCAGGTGTACGACCAGATCATCAAGGACCTGACCGACGCCATCGCAGTGCTGCCGGCCACGCAGGGGCAGTACGGCCGCGCGACGAAAGGCGCGGCACAGCACCAGCTCGCCCTGGTGTACCTCACACGCGCCAATGCGGGCGACATGGCCCTTGCCGCCACCAACGCGAAAGCCGTGCTCGCCGATCCGCAGTATGGGCTCCTGCCCAACTGGAAGGATCTGTGGGACATCAAGAACGAGAAGAACAAGGAAGTCGTGTTTGCCGTGCAGTACACGACCGACCCCCTGCTGGCGGACGGCGGCAACTCGGGACACCTGTACTACACGATGCAGTACGAGAATCAGCCGGGCATGCAGCGTGAAATCCCGTACGGGCGAGCCTTCAAGCGCTTTCGTCCCACCCCGTGGCTGCTCGGCCTGTGGGATCGCACGAAGGACACCCGCTACGACGACGGTTTCCAGGCGGTGTGGCTCGCGAACAACGCTGCCACGCTGCCGAAGGTGGGTGGCGTCCCGAAGTTCCAGGTCGGTGACACGGCGATCTATATGCCTGGCGTGAACGTGACCTCGGCCGACAGTGCGAGTCACCGCTACGCCGTGTGGTCGCCGAAGGATTACACCGAGGCCGTCTTCCCCACGCTGATCAAGTACCTTGACCCCACCCGTCTCGCGCTCAACGACACGGCCGGAGGCAAGGACTGGTACCTCGCGCGTCTCGCCGAGACGTATCTCATCGCCGGCGAGGCCCTCTATCGCGACGGCAAGCCGGCAGAAGCGCTGACCTACGTGAACGCCGTGCGCGAGCGCGCCGCCAAGAAGGGTGTTCCGGCCGCCTCAATGGACGTCACGGTCGCCGATTTGAGCATCGACTTCTTCC
>JALYXJ010000238.1 GCA_030947165.1 Gemmatimonadota bacterium | reverse complement strand
CACGACATGCGCTCCACCAGTGTGGCGTAATCGATGATTCCTGGCTCGACCAGCTCGGTCACGAGGAGCGCGAGCGCCGTCTCGAGCCCGACGATCCCGAACGGCGCATCGGCGAACTCGCGCTCCTTGGCGTCGTAGTGGTGCGGCGCGTGGTCGGTCGCAATCACATCGATCGTCCCGTCGCGCACCGCCTCGCGCAGCGCCTCGACGTCGGACGCGCTCCGGAGAGGCGGGTTCATTTTGGCATGGGTGTCGTAGCCCTCGACCTCCTCCTCCGTGAGGACGAGATGATGCGGCGTCACCTCTGCCGTCACGTTAATTCCGCGCTCCTTTCCCCACCGGATCAGCTCCACCGACCCCTTCGTGCTCATGTGAGCGAGATGGACGTGCCCCCCGGTGCGGCGCGCGAGCAGGATATCGCGGATCACCATCACCTCCTCCGCTTCGGCGGGAATTCCCCGAAGTCCGAGCCTCGCGCTCAGAAGGCCTTCGTTCATCGAGCCTCCGATCGCCAGAGTCGGCTCCTCGCAATGGTCGATCACCGGAATCCCGAAAGTCTGCGAATACTCGAGCGCGGTGCGCATGAGCTGCGCGCTCACCACCGGCCGACCGTCATCGCTCACGGCCACGGCTCCGGCGCCCACCATCTCCCCGAACTCGGCCAGAGCTTCGCCCTTCTGCCCCACCGAGATGGCGCCTATGGGATAGACGCGGGCGGCGTTGGCCCGCAACCCCTGTCGGATGACGAAGCCCACGGCCGCCTGATTGTCGGTGACAGGCTCGGTGTTGGGCATCGCGCACACCGCCGTGAAACCGCCCGCCGCCGCGGCGCGCGCTCCGGTGGCGATCGTCTCCACATCCTCCCGGCCCGGCTCCCGGAGATGACAGTGCACATCGATGAAGCCGGGTGAGACGATCGCGCCGCCGCAGTCGATCACGTCCGCCGCTCCGGCGTCGATCGACCCTCCCATCTGGGCGATGCGCCCATCGTCTCCGATCAGGAGGTCGCCGACCTCGTCCAGCCGCCGGGACGGGTCGATCAGCCGTCCGCCGCCGAGCAGCGTCGCCACCTAGTGTTCTCCGCCGCCCTTCGCGGCCTCGGCGAGCTCCGGCCGGCCCCCGGCCAGCAGGTACAGCACCGCCATCCGGATGGCGACACCGTTCGTCACCTGCTCGAGAATGACGCTGTGCGGACCGTCGGCCACATCCGAATCGATCTCGACGCCCCGGTTCATGGGACCGGGATGCAGGATCAGAATCTCGTGATCGGCCCGGTCGAGACGTTCCCGCGTGATGCCGAAGACACGGTTGTATTCGCGCAGCGAGGGGATGAAGCCGGCTGTCATGCGCTCGAGCTGGAGCCTCAGGATGTTCAGCGCCTCGGCCCACTCGATCGCTTCCTCGACGCGACGGAATACCTTCACGCCGAACTCATCGATCGCGTTGGGCAGCAGCGATCGGGGTCCGCAGACCGCGACCTCCGCCCCCATCTTCTTGAGCCCCCACAGATTGGAGCGCGCCACCCGTGAGTGCAGCACATCGCCCACGATGCACACGCGCCGACCGGCGAGGGTGCCAAAGTGGTCGCGCAGGGTCAGCAGATCGAGCAGCCCCTGAGTCGGGTGCTCGTGCATGCCATCGCCGGCATTGATGACGTTGGACTCGATTCGCTCGGCGAGAAATCGCGCCGCGCCCGACGCGCCATGGCGGATCACCACCATGTCGATACGCATGGCCTCGAGATTTCGCGCCGTGTCCACGAGGGTCTCTCCCTTCGACACGCTCGACGCCGGCGTCGCCACGTTGACGGTGTCAGCCGAGAGTCGCTTCTCGGCGAACTCGAACGAGATGCGGGTTCGCGTGGACGCCTCGAAGAACAGGTTCACGATCGTCTGACCGCGCAGCGCCGGCACCTTCTTGATCGAGCGCTCGCTAATCTCCTTGAACGGTTCCGCGGTATCGAGGATGAGTCCGATCTGCTCCGCGGTGAGAGGCTCGAGGCCTAACAGGTCCTTGCCGAGGGCGGGGGAGCTGCCCGAAGCCGTCACTCGCTCTCGCCCCGCTTCACCAGCACCACAGCGTCCCGACCGTCGAGCTCCTGCACGAGGACGTCCACCCGATCGCGCCGCTCCACCTGGACCGTTTTCCCGACGACATCGGCGTGGATCGGCAGCTCCCGTCCGCCGCGGTCCACGAGTACGGCCAGCGCGATGCGGGCCGGCCGTCCGAAATCGGCGAGCTCATCGAGCGCCGCGCGCACAGTCCTGCCGGTGTAGAGCACGTCGTCCACGATCACCACGCGCTTTCCCTCGAGATTCCACGGGAGCTGCGTGGGCCCCACGACGGGGCGAGGCCCCACTGTCTGGAGATCGTCGCGGTAGAGCGTGATGTCGAGGGCGCCGCGCGGCACCACCGTTCCTTCTCGCTCCCTGATCACAGCCACGATGCGGTCGGCGAGCTGGACTCCGCGCCGCTGCACACCCACGACAATCAGATTCTCCGTGCCGTTCGTCAGCTCGACGATCTCATCGGCCATGCGCTTGAGCGTGCGATCCATCGCGCGCGCGTCGAGAATCGTGCTCGGGTTGTCGCTGGGCATCGGCCGTCAGTATGTCGCTGAGAAGGGGAGACAAAGGCGAATCCGCACCGCCGAGGACCGGCCGCGTGATACCTCCGGCCGGCGCGTAATATACCGCATCCATCGCTCATTGCGGAGCGCGCAATCGACCGCGACCTTCAAGGAATCGGACGGCGAGTCCGATAATCTGTACGACGCCCTCCGCTCGCTCCCCCGCTCGTCCCCCCCCACGTCACCACCGGAGCTTCGATGTCATTCGTTCGCCGCCTCGCCACGCTCGGCGTGGCGATCCCCACGATCGTTGCGTTGGCGGCGGCTCAGAGCGATGCACCGGCTCCCGGGCTCGCCCGCAAACCGGAGCTCTCGCTTGCCGAGTCACACAGCGTCGTGTCGCTCGGGGTCGAGGCCTACGTGCTCGGCTATCGCCGCTCGGTCAAGGTGGCGTGCCAGGCACTGGTGAATGACGCGCCGACCGCCGTGCTGCGCGACTCGCGAGCGATCGTTGCCGGGCTGCCCGACGGGGAGCGTGCTCAGGTAGAGGCCGCCCTCGACTCGACCTTCCTCGATCTGACGCGTGCCGGCGGGTGCCCTGCCCTGACACGTCCCTCCCGCCTCGTCGTCGTGGACAGCTTCGAGGGACAGCCCTGGAATGCCTCGGTCAGGGCGGTGGGCTCGCCCGACAAGGGCCGCTACACCGACGACGGCCTGCTCGTCATGTCGCGGCAGACGAAGGTGCGCGGCGTCCGCGGGGAGGCGACGTTCAACTTCACGGCGATCAAGGGGAGCGAAAAGCTGGTCACCGGCCTCTACCGCTTTCCCGTGGGCGCCGGCGAGTGCGTCGAGCGGTGGCGCGCACTGGAGGGAGATCTCATCGAGCGCTATCCGACCTTGCGTGCGAAGCGCGAGCTTCTGCTCGCGCCGGGAACGGACAGCGCGAGCTGGCGCGCGCAGTGCGCCTCCTTCGCCGCGACCGGCGGTCGCTGGAGCACTCTCTTCCGCAATCCGGACACCGATGCACTCGAGGTGGCGATGTACATGCATCGCGCCGGCGATGGGCGCCTGGCGATCAGCGTCGAGTATCCCGGCTACACTCTCCGCTGAGCGCGGCGCGCCCGACCGCAAGCGCCCGGACGATCTCACCG
>JALYXJ010000228.1 GCA_030947165.1 Gemmatimonadota bacterium | reverse complement strand
CCACTACGATCATTCGCCGCGCGAGCGTCAGCGTCTCGCCTTCGCTGCGCAGTTGGCGCTGGCTCGGGAGCTGGGCCGTCCCGTGGTCGTGCACACGCGCGAGGCGGAGGACGATACCCGCACGATGGTCGTCGAGGCGGGGCGGCAGGGGGTGGTCGGCGTGCTGCATTGCTACACCGGAACGGCCTCGCTGGCGCAGACCGCGATCGAGGTCGGTTGGTACGTCTCGTTCAGCGGCATCGTCACCTTCAGGAAGTGGACGGACGACGCGTTGCTCCGGCTCGTGCCGGATGACCGATTACTCGTCGAGTCGGACGCACCGTACCTCGCGCCGGTGCCCTATCGAGGCAAGCGAAACGAGTCCGCTTGGGTGGGGTTCACCCTCGCCCGAGTCGCCACCGCGCGCGGCGTGGACGCAGCCCGCCTCGGTGCGCTCACCGCCGAGAATGCACGCCGCTTCTTCGGACTGGCGTAGCCCGGCCCATCCGCTAGGATTCGCACTGGGGCCCCGACAGACACCCACCCACCGATCGCCGAGGAGAACGCGTTGTCGCTGCGCACCGTGCACACAGACCAGGCGCCCGCCGCCATCGGGCCGTACTCGCAGGGCATCGTCGCGAACGGATTCCTCTACACCGCGGGGCAGATCGCGCTCGACCCCGGCTCGGGACAGGTCGTCGCCGGCGACGTCGTCGCGCAGACCGAGCAGGTGTTCCGCAATCTCGCGGCGATCCTCGGCACGACGGGCTCGAGCTGGCACGACGTCGTGAAGGCCACCGTGTTCCTCATGGACATGCGCGACTTCCCGAAGGTGAACGATGTCTACGCCCGCGTCATGGGCGACGCGCGTCCCGCCCGCTCCACCGTGCAGGTCGCTGGTCTGCCGCGCGGCGTTCTCGTCGAGATCGACGTCATCGCGCTCGTTCCCTCCGCGCGCTAGCAGCTGGTGCGCGGCGTTGTTTCACCCTTCACGCGACCTATGTCGACCAACAAGTCGCGCCCGGAGCTCTTTCGTCTGACGAGCTTCGCGCGCTGCGCTGGTTGAGCCGCCAAACTGGGTCCGGGTGACCTGGCGGCGGCGTTGAGCGGCGTGCCCTCGCACGCCGATCCCCGAGTGCTCGTCGGTCGAGAAAGCTTCGACGACGCGGGGGTCTTTCTGCTGCGCGACGATCTCGCGCTCGTCCAGACGGTGGATTTCTTCGCGCCGATCGTCGACGACCCGTACGAGTTCGGCCAGATCGCCGCCGCCAACGCCCTGTCCGACGTCTTCGCCATGGGAGGCGAGCCGCTCACGGCGCTCGCCATCGTCGGCTTTCCCGTTGGCAAGCTGCCGATGTCCGTGCTCACCGACATCCTGCGCGGTGGACAGGACAAGGTGCGGGAGGCGGGCGCCACGCTCGTCGGCGGCCATTCGATCATCGACGAGGAGCTCAAGTTCGGCCTGAGCGTGACTGGGCAGGCCAATCCGCGCACGCTCCTCACCAATGCGACGGCGCTGGTCGGCGACGTGCTCGTTCTCACCAAGTCGCTCGGCACCGGTCTGCTCGCTACTGCCGCGAAACAGGACCGCCTCGACGAGGCGGGCCGCGCCGCCTTGCACGCGAGCATGGCGTCGCTCAACGCGACCGCCAGTCGGGCCGCGCTCGCCGCCGGCGTTCGCTGCGCCACCGACGTCACCGGCTTCGGTCTGCTGGGCCACGCGTCGCACATCGCGCGCGCGAGCAACGTTACGTTGCGCATCGACGCCCGGGCTCTGCCCGAGCTCCCGGGCGCGCGTGCGCTCTGGCACGCCGGCGTCCGTACCGGTGGGGCCGAGCGCAACGAGAGCTTCGTCGCGCCGCTCACCGACTGGACAGCCGCGGATGCCGGCGACATCGCGCTCGCGCTCGACCCGCAGACGTCGGGTGGGTTGCTGCTGGCTGTGCCGCCGGCCCGGGTCGCCGAGTATCTTTCCGCTGTCCCTCTGAGCGTCGTCATCGGGTCGGTCCAGGCTCGCGGGAACGTGCTGCTGGTGTTGGGGTGAGCACTGGGAGTGGATGGTGCCTGGTGGCTCCCGTCGTCTTCAAAACGACTGCGAGGCGCATTGCGTCTTGGGTGGGTTCGATTCCCATGCACTCCCGCCAGCACGCACGCCCTGTTCTCCACCAACCGTCGTGAGCCCTCTGCCGTCTTCCCTCGTCATGCGATCGCGCGTCGGAGGGGCGATCCTCGCCGCGCTCGTGCTAGTGTCGCTGCCGGCGCGTGCGCAGCGCGTCGACAGCGCGCGCGTCGCTCCACGGCAGGCCACGGTGGATACCTCCACCAAGCCCGTGCCTTTGCCGCCGCTCTCGCCGCGGCGCGCCTTTCTCTATTCGCTCCTCCTGCCGGGATACTCGCAGTCGGTGCTGGGGCGGCCCACGGCCGGCGCCATCTTCGTTCTCTCCGAGTCGATCGCCATCGCCATGCTGCGCGAGTCGAAGGCCGATCTCAATGAGGCGCGCCGCCTCCGCACCGATTCGGTCACCGTCATCGGCGTGGATGCGAATGGGCAGCCGATCACGCACAACTCCTTCTACTCGGACGGGCTCATCGACATTCGCCGCAGCCACGTCGAGGATTGGGTGGCGTTCCTCATCGCCAACCACCTGTTCGCCGCGGCTGACGCCTACGTCGCGTCGCACCTCTGGGATCTCCCGACGCAGATCTCCGTGCGGTCGGCGCCCTCGGGCACCATCCTCGCCGCACGGTTCACCTGGTGAGCGGCACGAAAGACCGGTCCGCCCCCATCGGCGTCTTCGATTCCGGACTCGGCGGGCTCACCGTCGCGCATGCGATCATGCGCCAGCTCCCGGCCGAGAGCCTTGTCTACTTCGGCGACACCGCGCGCGTTCCGTACGGCCCCAAGTCGCCCGAAACGGTGCGCCGCTACAGCCGCGAGATCGCCTCTTGGCTGATCGCGCAGGGGGTCAAGGCCATCGTCGTCGCGTGCAACACGGCCACGGCGCACGCATTACCCACGCTGCGCGACGAGCTCGACGTGCCGGTGATCGGCGTGGTGGACCCTGGCGCGCGCGCCGCGGTGCGTGCCTCGCGCACGGGACACATCGGCGTCATCGCCACCAACGGCACGATCAAGTCGGGGGCATATGTCCGCGCCATTCACGCTGAGGCGCCCGAGGCGCAGGTGACGGCGCTCGCGTGTCCGCTCTTCGTGCCGCTCGTGGAGGAGGGGTGGACGGAGCACGAGGCCACCCGCGCGATCGCTCGCGAATATCTCGCGCCCTTCATGGGTGACGAGGTGGACACCCTGGTGCTCGGCTGCACGCACTATCCCCTGCTCAAGCCGATGATCGCCGACATCGTCGGTCCGGGTGTCCGCCTGATCGACAGTGCCGAGGAGACCGCTGCCGACACCCGCCGCATGCTCGCCGAACATTCGCTGGGCGCCGATGCAGGGGACGGGAGCTACCGGTTCGTCGCTTCCGATGACCAGCAGCAGTTCCTCACCCTAGGACAGCGCTTTTTCGGCGACACGATCGAGCGCGTGGAGATCAAGACCTTCGGCTGACCCGCGTCCCCCCCACTCGCGCAGCGCGATGCGGTCGGGCGTCGCGAGCAGGTAGGTCGGAGCGTCCAGCCAGCTGCCCGCGTTCGCGTACACGTTGCCGCTCGGCATGCGCTCCAGCGCGGCGACGTGCGAGTGTCCGTAGATCAACAGCTCGAGCGCCGGGTACGCCGCCAGCGTGCCCGCCGCGACCGCGCGCAACCCGCGCCCTTCATCGCGCGGCTGGTAGTTGCGGCTCGTCTGTGAGCTCCCCACCGCAAGTCGCGTCGCCCAGTCGGGGTGCAGCGCACGAAACGCGCGGATCGCCAGCGGATTCCGGAGCACGCGGCGCAGCGCCCGGTAGCCGCGGTCCTCCTTCTCTCGGAGCCCGTCGCCGTGCTCCACTCGCGCGTGCCACCCACCGAGATTGCCTTCCCACCGACCCGTCTGGAAATCGACCCCCGCTTCGCGAAGCACGTCGCCACCCCAGCAGTCGTGGTTGCCGGCGATCATCCTCACGGGGAACTTCGCGTCACGCAGGTCCATCAGCGCGGCCAGCGCGCGAACGCCACTGCGCGGTACCACGGTGCGCCATTCGAACCAGAACTCGAAGAGATCGCCGTTGATCAGCAGCGATCCACCTGGCGACCGCTCGGGCAACGCTCGGAGAAACGACACGAGCGAGCGCTCCACCTCGTCGGAGGCGTGTCCGAGATGAACGTCGGAGATCACGTAGCAGGGAGGCACGGGCACGAGAGGATTCTACACGGGCTGCACAGCCTTTACAAACACGGTGTTCCCGGTCAACTTCGCGCGCGATGAATGTCCCTTCACATCGCCCGTGACCGATGCCTCACTCCCACTCCACGGAGTTGCGCGTCCGCTACGCCGAAACGGACCGCATGGGCGTCGTGTACTACGCCAACTACCTCATCTGGTGCGAGGTCGGGCGGGTCGAGTTCATGCGCGCGCTCGGGCGCGGCTACGCGGCGCTCGAGGCCGAGGGTACGGGCCTCGCCGTCTCGGAGGCGCAGGTGCGGTATCTGGCGCCGGCGCGGTTCGATGACCTCGTCCGCGTGGAGACGACGCTCACCGGCGTACGCTCGCGCGCCGTCACCTTCGACTACGTGATCACCCATGCCGAGTCCGGCACCAGACTCGCTACCGCGCACACCGCCCTCGTGTCCATCGCGCCGGATGGTCGGCTCGCGGCTATCCCGGTCCACTTCCGCGCCGCGCTGGAAGCAGTGCTGTAGTCTGCTCGTACTGGCCGCCGCCGGCGCGTGCGCCAGCCGTCTCGTGCAATCCTCGGCGCCGCCCGACGACGACGCGTGGCGGGCGCGGCTTCTCCGTGTGGAGGACACCCGGCGCGACGAGCCGGCGTTCGTCGACTCGCTCCTCGCGGCGAGCGACCCAGGTGCGCGCGCCGCGGCCGCGCTGACGGTTGGGCGCGTCGGCGCGCGTGCGCATCTTCCCGCGCTGCGCCGGCTCGCCGTTGATGCCGACACCGGCGTTGCCGGTGCTTCGCTGTTCGCGCTCGGCCTGCTGAAGGACACGGCCGCGATCGACGCGGGTGTGCATGCTTTGCGCGCCGGCGACGTCGTGGCGACGGAAGGTGCGTGGCTTCTGGGCGAGCTGGGGGAACGCGGGCGCGCGGCGATCGTGACCGGGC
>JALYXJ010000213.1 GCA_030947165.1 Gemmatimonadota bacterium | reverse complement strand
GGTCATTACCAAGCTCGGGTCGCTGCCGGACGTCAGCACCAGCGTGATCGAAGGCCTGTACGCGTCCGACCTCGCATTCCTTGAGCGGCTGTACGAGTCGCTCAACACAGACGACGGCACGGACGCGGACGGCGGGCCGGCTCGCTCACGCCCTGCGGGCGCCGCGATGGCGCGAAGGGTGGCGCTCATGGGGGAAGCATGAAGGCCTATCCCGTCAAGTGGCTCTACGAGGAGATGGCCTTCATCGCACGTCACTTCCATTGGCCACACGACCAGCTGATGCGGCTCGAGCACCGCGAGCGTCGCCGGTGGTGCCGCGAGATCTCGGCGATCAACCGGGCGCTCGACGGCACACCGGCCAATCCCTTCGACATCTGAGAGACGTCCTCCATGGCGCGCCAGGACCCGCTGCGCGGATTCCGATTCCTCCTCGAGATCGACCAGATCGCGAGCGGGGCGTTCACGCGCGTCAAAGGCATTGCGCGTGAGCTGAAGCACGAGTCGTATCGCGAGGGCGGCAACATCGAGTACGAGCACAAGCTGATCACGCAGGTCTCGTTTCCCGTGTTGGTGCTCGAGCGTGGTCTCGCGCTCGACGATCTCTGGACGTGGGCCGCTGCGGCGGCGGACGGTGACGTGCAGCGCAAGACCATCCGGATCCGCCTTCAGGACGAGGCCAACGAAAAGGCGTGGGCCTGGCAGGTCGAGAACGCGATTCCCGTCAAGTGGACGGCGACCGATCTCGATGCCCAGACGACAACGGTGGTGATGGAGAGCCTGGAACTCGCGCATCACGGACTGCGGAGGGCGACATGAATGTGTCTCGTTCGTCGGGTATCACCTCCGCTCGGCGCTTTCCGGCCCTGTTCGCGCGCATCCGCCGGCTGCGACTGCGAGCCGACCGGGCGATGTCACGGCGAAGGGGTGCGGCCATCCGCGCCGCCGTGATGCGTTGGAGGCGCCCCGCGATCACACCGGCGACCGCCCCCGTGGGCCGGACGGACCGCTCGTCAGGTCAGGTGTGGCTGCCGGCGATCCATCTCCATCTCGCCCGCCACGTCGTCGAGCGGATGATCGGCGGCCTTGCCGCGTGCTCGACGAGCGCGCGAGCGGTGACGATGCGAATCAGACAACGCGTCGGGCGCGATCGATTGATCCTTCAACGCGCGACACATCTCTCGATGATTCGTCACGAGATCGCCGCGACGCGCACGTTGCTGTCTGGAATGTCGCGAGGCGTGCCCACCGCGACGTCGCCGTGGCCTCCCCGTCGACTCCGCGCAGAGCTCGCGGCAACCCGGGTTGCGTCCACTGCCCATGGCGCGTCGGTGCCATCGCAGCGACCGACCGAAGCGCACGTGCGGAGCGGGGCGGTGGCCGCGGGCTCCGACCGACGTATCTCGACGGCACCTCGTCGCCTGTTCGACGGCGTCGGTGTGCGCGCCCGGCGTGCTGGTGTCGGATCGGTAGCACGCCCGTCGCTGCCCGGCGAGCGTGCGATCGGGTCGTTGCACACCGCCCCCGGACGCCGCGCCGAGCTGCTGTGGCGATCACCGGAGCCGCCGGCCCCTCGGCGCAGCGATGAGGCGTCGCCGCGAACGCAATCGACATCGCGGTCCCAGGCACCGGGGCCCGACGCGTCGTCCACGCCGGCGACGGTGACACGCGCCGCCGGCCGTGCGGCGCGTGGTGGGCTCCTGCAGCTCAGCGATCTCGCGCCGAGCTTCGTCGATCGGCTCGCGGACGACGTGATCCGTCGCGTCGAGCGGCGCGTGCGGATCGAGCGCGAACGTCGGGGGCTGTGAGGTCACCATGAGCAAAGCTCAGCTCACCAAGGCGACGATCACCGTTCTCGACGGCGCGGACCAGGGGAAGGTCATCGGCGTGCTGTTCAATCCGACCGAGTACACCTTCGAGCGGACCAACACCTACAAGACGACGGCGATCCCCGGGCTCGGCTCTCCGCTCATCCAGTTCGTGAATGGCGAGTGCGACCACCTGAGCATGGACCTTTTCCTCGATGACTACACCGATCCGACAGGTCCGACGTCCCTGCTACAGAAGGAGAGCCAACCCGTCGCCGCGCGTATCCGGGATCTGTCACGGTTGCTGCTGATCGACGGAACTCTGCATGCGCCGCCGCCGGTGCGCTTCAACTGGGGACCGATGGAATTCGCGGCGGTGATCGAGAAGCTCGGGCGGAAGGTCACGATGTTCCACCCCGACGGAACGCCCGCGCGTGCGACGCTGGCGGTCACGTTCAAGGAATACCGGACACTGCGTCAGCAGCTCGAGGATCCACGGCGCGAGTCGGCCGACAAGACCAAGCGGCACGTGGTCGTGGGACGCGAAGCGCTCTGGTGGATCGCCGCCAGCGAGTATGACGACTCGAACGAGTGGGTGCGGATTGCCGTCGCGAACGACCTCGACGACCCGCGCGAGATCCAACCCGGCGACTGGCTCCAACTACCAGCAATGGAGAATCCGAGTGGAACTGGCAACGTTCGCTAGGGCCTACGGCGACTTCTACGCGCCGGCATGCGCCGTCCGTGTCGGACGCGACGATCTGATGCGCGATCTGCTGATCCCCATCAGTCAGGTCGAGGTCGACATGGTGCTCGGTGCGGCCTCACGGTTCAGCTTCACCGTGACGGACTGCTACAGCCACAAATTGCACGCGTTCATGTCGGATCGCGTCAACGACGTGCTCGGCCTTCTCCAGTTCGGCACCCAAGTGGAGATCTACATGGGCTACGGCGACGCGAAGTCGAGGCCCGTCGCCGTGAGCGGCATGATCACCGAGGTCACGACAAACTTTCCGGACGGCGCCGCGCCCGAGCTGGCGGTCGCCGGCTACGACAATGGGTTCCCGCTCACCCTCGGCAAGAACTCCCGAACCTGGACCAAGAGTCGGGACAGCGATGCCGCGCACGAGATCGCGAGCTACAACAACCTCCCCCCGATGATCGAGACGACCGACGAGCAGCATGCGCAGATCGAACAGAATCAGGAGAGCGATTGGGAGTTCCTGAAGAAGCTCGCCGATCGCAACCACTTCGAGCTCTTCGTCGACGAGAGCAAGGTGCTGCACTTCCATGCGCCCAACGACAAGTCGACGGCTGTCGTGCGCCTCTCCTACGGCGAGGGACTGCTGAGCTTCAAGCCCGAAGCGAATCTCGCCGGCCAGATCGCGCGGGTCGAAGTGTACGGCTGGGATCCGAACACGAAGAAGGAGATCGTCGGCACGGCGACGGCCGGTGAGGAATCGGGGCTCACCGGCAAGAGTGCCGGCCAATATCTGACCGCCTTCGTCCGCGACCCATCCAAGCAGCCGACCCTTCGGCTGCGGCAGCCGGTGTTCACGCAATCGGAAGCGGAGAAGCGCGCGAAGGCAGCACTCAACGAACACGCGAAGCAATTCCTCACCGGCGAGGGCGAGACGATCGGTCTGCCCGAGATCCGCCCCGATCGCAACATCGAGCTCGACAAGCTCGGCTTCCCGTTCTCGAAGACTTACTACGTGCAGCAGGCAACCCACAAGATCGACTCGAGCGGCTATCGCACCCGCTTCAAGGTTAAGGAAACCGGCCTATGAACCTCCTCCAGTCGTCGCAGAGCGAGACCGCGTACGAATCGGGCGGCTACATCCAGGGGCTCGCGGTCGCGATCGTCACGCAGAACAAGGACGACCAGGATCTCTGCCGGGTGAAGGTGCGCTATCCGTGGCACGAGAAGCCGCACGAAAGCTACTGGGCGCGGCTGATCACGCCGATGGCGGGCCCCGACCGTGGGCTCCTTTGCATCCCCGAGGTGGGTGACGAGGTGGCGGTCGGATTCGAGCGCAACGACGCGCGCTTCCCGTACATCCTCGGCGGTGTCTGGAACGGCAAGGACAAGCCGGCGCATCCCAATACCGACGGCAAGAACGACAAGCGGAGCTTTCGGTCGCGCAAGAAGCATTACCTGCTGTTCGACGACGGCACGCGCGGCGTGGTGGAGCTCGCGCACCAGAAGGGGCGCAAGATCACCTTCGACGACGACGGCTTCACGGTGCAGGACGAGAAGGGCAACGTCGTCAAGGTCGACAGCAACAGCGGCGCGATGACGATCGAGGCGAAGGGCACGCTGAACATGAAGGCCGCGTCGATCACCATCGAGGCCGACACCACGCTCGAGATCAAAGCCGGCGCGACGATGACGATCCGCGGCACCATGGTAAACATCAACTGAGGTACGGTATGGGACAGCTGGCAGCACGCATGGGAGACAGCACCAGTCACGGGACGCCGCTCGCGCCCGGACCAGGTTGTCTGACGGTGCTCGTCGGCGGTCAGCCGGCGTGGCGCGTGGCCGTGGACACGCACGTGTGCCCGCTGTTCGACGGACCGAAGCCCCACGTCGGGGGCGTGGTGGCGGTCGGCAGCATGACCGTGATGATCGGTGGAATGCCCGCTGCGCGTCAGGGCGACATGGTCGTCGAGGCAGGCGCCCCGAATGCGATCGTGATGGGCGCACCGACGGTGACGATCGGATGAGCGTCGAGAGCATGGCCGCCGAGCGCAAGGAGTTCCTCGGTCGAGGATGGGCGATGCCCGTGCAGCTCGATCCGCGCACCGGACGCGTCGCGTTGGTGGAGTCCGAGGAGGACATCAGAGAATCCATTCGGATCATCCTCGAGACGGCGCCGGGCGAGCGCGTCATGCGGCCCAACTTCGGCTGCGGGATTCACGAGCTCGCGTTCGCGGCCGTCGACAGCACGGTCATTCAGCGGATCTGCTCGACCGTCGAGGAGGCGATGCGTCGCTGCGAGGCCCGCATCGATGTGCTCCAGGTGACGGTGGACGCCGCCGCGAGCGCCGAAGGCGAGCTGCGCATCGAGCTGGAGTATCGCGTACGCAAGACGAATCAGACGGGGAATCTCGTCTTCCCGTTCTACTTCCGCGAGGGAGGACGCCCGTGACGGCGCCCCCCGCGCCCCGGCTGGATGCACGTCGCGAGGCGGAGTTCGACGCCGAGCTACGAGCGCGCGCGCGTGCGTGGATCCCATCGTGGGGGATCGACGATGCGGAGGGAGACGTCGGCGCGGCGTTGCTCCGGATTGCCGCTCGCTTCAGCTCGGAGGTGGCGGAGCGCCTCGACCGCAGTGGGGAGAAGATGCGGCGCGGATTCCTCGACTGGCTCGGTGTGCGTGGTGTCGCCGCGAAGCCGGCGCGCGTGCCCGTCGCGTTCAAGCTCGTCGACGCCGCGGCGGAGCCTGTGCCGGCGGATGCGTCCGTTCGTCTGCAGGCGCAAGCCGGTACCGCCGCCGTCATCTTCGAGACCGAGACCGACGTCCGCGTGATTCCCGGACGTCTGCAGGTGCTGGTCGGCGTCGACGAGGCGAACGACGCATACTACGTGACGCCCCCCGGGCTGAGCGATCTCAAGCCGCTCGAGCCGCTGCCGGGAGAGTGGGCAGTCAAGAGCTTCGCGCCCGCCGGCGCGCGGAAGCTCCAACTCGACCCCGACACCGGGCTCGCCGCCGACATGATCATCGACGGCGGCGGCGCGCAGTATCGCGTCGTGCAGGCGGACAAAGGGATCGTGACGATCGAGCCGCCGCTCGACGCCGACCTCGCGCCGCCGCTGATCGTGCGAAAGGTGACGTCGTTCGCCCCGTTCGATCCAGGTGCGCGCAACCGCCAGCTGCACGCGCTGTACATCGG
>JALYXJ010000210.1 GCA_030947165.1 Gemmatimonadota bacterium | reverse complement strand
GGCCTGCACACCGAACTCGTTCTGGTGTGGCCGCCGAAAGCCGAGAGTCGAGAAGCCGACAAACCTTGTCAGCCGTTCAGCAGCCGCGCCGCATCCACGGCGAAGTACGTGATGATCACGTCCGCACCAGCGCGGCGAATGCCAAGCAGGCTTTCCATCATCGCCCGCTCCCGGTCGATCCAGCCGCGCTCGGCGGCCGCCTGAATCATAGCGAACTCGCCGCTCACCTGGTACGCGGCCAGCGGATAGCCGGTCTCCATCTTCACTCGCGCGACGATGTCCAGGAAGGGGCCCGCGGGCTTCACCATCACCATGTCCGCCCCCTCCTCGATGTCCTGCCAGGTCTCGCGCAGCGCCTCCTCCGCGTTGCCCGGATCCATCTGGTAGCCGCGCCGGTCGCCCGACTGCGGGGTGCTCTCGGCGGCCTCCCGGAACGGCCCATAGTACGCGCTGGCGAACTTCGCCGAGTACGCCATGATCGACGTCTGGTCGAAGCCGTCCGCGTCGAGTGCTCGGCGGATCGCCCCGACACGTCCGTCCATCATGTCGCTCGGCGCCACGACGTCCGCGCCGGCCCGTGCATGCGACAGCGCTTCGCGGGCGAGCAGCGCCAGGGTGGCGTCGTTGTCCACGTCGCCATTGACGAGCACTCCGCAGTGACCGTGCGACGTGTACTCGCACATGCAGACGTCGGTGATCACGACGAGCTGCGGGAGCTCGCGCTTGAGCGCGCGCACCGCCTGCTGGACCGGACCCTCGTCGTCCCACGCACTCGACCCTTCGGCGTCCTTGTGCGCCGGGATCCCGAACAACAGCACGCCGCCGACTCCCTGCTCCGACGCGGCGCGGGCGTCGGTCAGCATCTCGTCCACCGATGTCTGATGTACCCCGGGCATCGACGACACGGGCTGTCGCACGCCGCTCCCGGGCCGCACGAACAGCGGCAGCACGAGCTGCGACGGCGCGAGCAGCGTCTCGCGTACCATGGCGCGGAGGGCGGCGGTGCGGCGAAGGCGGCGCGGACGGTAGTCAGGAAAGGACGGCATACTCAAAGCTAACAAGGGCGCTCTTCGGCTCTCGGCTGTCGGTTTCTCCGCCGACCTCGGGATGCGACGCTGACCGACGTTCGCCGAGAGCCGAGAGCCGACAAACCGTCGAACGTCCTTCAGTCATTCCGGCTGCGGCGACGGGAGGTGCTCCGCGCGGCGGAGTCCCTCGAGGATCTCGGACGCGCCCTCCCCGCGCAATTGGTTCGCGAGACGAATCCCGCTCAACTCGGGGTCGTTCAGGTCGAGCACGATCTGCCCGCGCACGACGCGCGAGCCGCGAATGTCGGCGATGAGGCCGTGCAGAACCCCACCCCCTTGGGCGGTGGGCAGCGCCAGCGCACCGATCGGCACCTGGCAGCCCCCCTCGAGCGCCGCGAGGAATGCACGCTCCGCCCGCACCGCGCGCATCGTGGACGGATCGTTCATCGCCTCGGCGAGCGCGCATGCGCGCGCATCATCGACGCGGACCTGGACGGCAATCGCGCCCTGGCCGGCGGCCGGAAGCCAACCGGGGGCGTCAAGGTAGCAGGTGATATGCTGGTGCGCGCCGAGTCGATGCAGGCCCGCCGCGGCGAGGATGGCGGCGTGCACGCGTCCCTCGTCGATCTTCTTGAGCCGCGTGGGCACGTTGCCCCGGAGCTCGGCGACCTCGAGATCGGGACGTGCGGCGAGCAGCTGCGCCCGTCGCCGCAGACTCGACGTTCCCACGCGTGAGCCGCGCGGCAGATCGTCCAGCGATTGCGCGAGGACGCGGCCGTTCACCACGAGCGCATCGCGCGGGTCTTCGCGCTCGAGCACCGCCGCTACGAGGAGTGAGGGCGGCGAGTCCGTGGGAAGGTCCTTGAGCGAGTGCACGGCGATCTGCGTCTTCCCCTTCAGCAGGTCGTGCTCCAGCTCCTTCGTGAACAGCCCCTTCGCGCCGATCGAGGCGAGTGGCTCGTCGAGGCGCTTGTCACCCACGGTCCGGTACGTGACGAGCTCACTCTCCACTCCGCGCGCGGCGAGCGCGGCCTGCACCAGGCGCGCCTGACGCAGGGCCAGCTCGGAAGAGCGGGTCCCGATCTTCAGGATCGACGGCATCGATGGGGTGGCCACGCGCGAAAGCTAGCAGCCGAAGCGGCACGCTGCCTTCCGAAACCCGATCGCACGGGATACCCTGATGGCGCTTACCCACCCACGAGATATGCACCGACTCACCGCTGTCCTCCGACCTGCCGCACTTGCCTTCGCGCTCTCGCTGCTCGCGGCGTCGTGTGCGTCGCCCGGCGCGGGCCGGTCACCTTCGCCGTCGCCCGCCGCGTCGACCGTGACATTCGGCGTCGGGCGCGATCCGGCGGAGACTCGATTCGTCGATTCGCTCCTCGCGCTGATGACGGTGGAGGAGAAGCTCGGGCAGTTGAACCAGATCTCCAACGGCCCCGACTCGGCCACCCGCGCCGATCTCATTCGACAGGGCCGTATCGGCTCGTTCCTCAACGTCGCGGGCGCGGACACCACTCGGCGCCTCCAGCGCGTCGCGGTGGAGCAGTCGAGGCTGCGCATCCCATTGCTCTTCTCGCTCGACGTCATCCACGGGTTTCGCACCATCTATCCGGTGCCCCTGGGCGAGGCGGCGAGCTGGGATCCGGCGATGGCGGAACGAACCGCCCGCATGGCGGCGGTGGAAGCGGCGGCGGCGGGCCTGCACTGGACCTTCGCGCCCATGGTGGACATCGCGCGCGATCCGCGCTGGGGACGCGTGGTCGAGGGTGCCGGCGAGGATCCCTATCTGGGCAACGCCTTCGCTGCCGCTCGCGTGCACGGCTTCCAGGGATGGAACCTGCGCGACCGATCGGCCATCGCCGCCACGGCGAAGCACTTCGCCGGCTATGGAGCCGCCGAGGGCGGTCGCGACTACAACACCGCGGAGCTGTCGGAGCGCACGCTGCGCGAGGTGTACCTCCCGCCCTTCCACGCCGCGTCGTGTGCCGGTGCGATGACGTTCATGGCCGGCTTCAACGACATCGCCGGCGTGCCCGACCACGCCAGTCCCCATCTGTTGACCGACATTCTCCGCCGCGAGTGGGGATTCGACGGCCTCGTCGTGAGCGATTGGACGGGCATCGCCGAGCTGGTGAACCATGGCGTCGGCGCGGATCAAGCCGCGGTCGGGAAAGTGGCGCTCGACGCCGGCGTGGACGTGGACATGGTGAGCGAGATCTATGTCAAGGCGCTGCCAGCGCTCGTCCGTGACGGCACGGTCTCGATGGCGACGCTCGACGAAGCGGTGCGGCGGATGTTGCGCCTGAAGTACCGGCTGGGGCTCTTCGCCGATCCGTACCGGGCGATCGATCCAGCGCGCGAGCGCGCCGCGATGCTCACAGCCGAGAACCGCTCCCTCGCTCGCGACGCGGCACGCCGCTCCATCGTGCTTCTCAAGAACGACGGCGGCGTGCTTCCGTTGAGCAAGGAGATCAGAACGCTGGCCGTGATCGGCGCGCTGGCCGCCGACTCGGCCGCATCGATCGGCAACTGGTCCGCCTTCGGCCGCCGCGAGGACGCCGTCTCGGTGCTGACCGGCATTCGCCGCGCGGTGTCGGCTGGCACGACGGTGCGCTACGCGCGAGGCGCGTCACCCGAGAGCGACGACACGACGGGCATCGCCCAGGCAGTGAGTCTCGCGCGCGGCGCGGATGCCGTCGTGCTCGTGATCGGCGAGACGCCGGCGATGAGCGCCGAGGCGTCCAGCCGTGCGTCGATCGAGCTGCCGGGCGCGCAGCTCCGTCTCGCGCAGGCGGTGAAGGCGACGGGGGTGCCGGTCGTCGTCGTGCTGATGAACGGCCGTCCGCTCGCCACGCAGTGGCTGCACGACAACGTGCCGGCGATCGTGGAGACCTGGTTTCTCGGCACCGAGCACGGGTCGGCGACCGCGGACGTGCTGTTCGGTGACGCGAATCCTGGCGGCCACCTGCCCATCACCGTCCCGCGCGTCACCGGACAGGTGCCGATCTACTACGCGCATCGCAACACGGGCCGGCCTCCCTCGGTGCCGAACAAGTATTCGTCCAAGTATCTCGACGTCTCGTTCGAGCCGCTTTACGTGTTCGGTCACGGGCTGAGCTACACCACCTTCGCGTACGGCGCGCCGACGCTGAGCACGGCGACGATGCGGCCGGGCGACACGCTGCGCGTACATGCGGAAGTGACGAACACCGGACGGGTCGCCGGAGAGGAGGTCGTGCAACTGTATCTGCGCGACGAGGTAGCGAGCATCGCCCGTCCCGTGCGGGAGCTGAAGGGATTCCGCCGCGTGCTGCTCGCGCCCGGCGAGCGCCGCACGGTACAGTTCACGCTCGACGTCCGCGACCTCGCCTTCTACGACGCGGACATGCGCCACGTGGCGGAGCCGGGCGCATTCCGGGTGTTCGTCGGCGGCAGCTCGGCGGCGACGCGTGACGCCCGCTTTACGCTGGAGACGCCGGGCAAGGTGCCCGTGCCGGTGGAGGTGGGATGCCCCGCCCTCCGTTGACGCGCTAGATCGTGAACCGTGCCCGTGAGCCGTCCGATCGCTCGTACGTCTCGCGGCGCAGCTCGTACTGGATCGCCTCCGGCTCGCTCGCGTCCTCGCCCGGCCCCACGAAGGTGAAGCCCGCCGACTCGAGCACCCGGATGGACGGGGTGAGCTCCGCGAGGGTATGCGCGATCACGCGCGTCACGGCCTCGCGCCGGAATGCCCAACCGATCATTCCGTCCACGGCTTCGCGGGCGAACCCGAGGCGGCGTCGCTCGGGCAGGATCCCGTATCCGATCTCCACCGTGCCTCCCGAATCAGGGGGGCCCTTGAATCCGACAACCCCGGCGAGGCGGTGCCGTGCGTTCGCGGATTCCGGGACTTCGGCGACGTAGTACAGCCCCCAATCGGGCGTAAGGAACCGGGTCTCCAGCGCATTCAGGCTCCAGCGAACCGCGGCTTCGTCATAGAGCTCGGGCGGCCAGGAGGGCGGCACGTCCACGCCGAGCTCGCGCGACAGGGCGCGCCGGCCCTCCAGCTCCGCGCTCAGCGTGGCGATCGAGGCTGGAATGAGCAGCAGTCGCGGCGTCTGAATGCGAGGCATCGCTGGCTATCGCGTCGCGAGGCTCGCGACGACGGTAGTGACCAGCGCGGGGATCGTCGCTTCGCTCGACTCCGCCGCGAGCGAGATGCCGGCCGCGCGCACCGCTTCGCTCGTCACCGGCCCGATCGACACGGCCGGAGCGCGCCGCGCAAGGTGCTCTCCGACCGCTTCGATGAATCCACGCACCGCCGACGCGGATGCGAAGGTCACCGCGTCCACCGCGCCGCTCTCGAGCGCGGTGCGCAATCCCTCGGCCCCGGTGCCATCGGACACGGTACGATATGCGCGCACCACGTCCACCGTGCAGCCGAGCGCGCGCAGTCCATCGGGAAGTACGTCCCGGGCCCCTTCGGCTGCGACATACAGCACGCGGGTGCCACGCACGTCCTCGCGCTTGGCGAGCGTCTCCAGTACGGCCTCGGCCACGAATCGGCTCGGCATCACGTCCGCCGCGAGGCCGCGCGCGAGCAGCGCGTCACTGGTGGACTTGCCGACACACGCGATGCGCACGCCCGCCAGCGAGCGCGCGTCCTGACCCGCGGCGCGCAAGGCATCCCAGACGAGCCCCACCGCGTTCTGGCTCGTGAGCACGATCCACTTGTAGATGTCGGGCCGCTCGAGCGCTTCGCGCAGCGGCGCCGGATCCAGCGTCTCAACGCGCAGGGCGGGCAGCTCGAGCACGTCGGCGCCCAACGTCGTGAGGGCGTCGCGCAGGATGCTCACCTGCGCCGTCGCACGCGTCACCACCACGCGGCGGCCGAACAGGGGCAGCCGATCGAACCAGGCGATCTCCTCGCGCAGGCCGACGACAGTGCCGATGATCGTGATCACGGGCGCATCGAGCTCCTCGCGCGCGACGGCGTCGGCGAGCGTGCTGACCGTCGCGACGACGGTGCGCTGCCGCGCGTAGGTCCCCCACTGCACCGCCGCCGCCGGCGTGTCGGGCGAAAGTCCGCCGGCCACGAGCGCTTCGGCGATTCGCGGCAGCGACTTCACCCCCATGTACAGCACGATCGTTCCACCCGCCCGTCCGAGCGCCGCCCAATCGGTCTGGATGTCCGGCTTGGTGGGATCCTCGTGCCCCGTGACGAAGGTGACGGATGTCGCCACGCCGCGATGCGTCACGGGGATTCCGGCATACGCCGCGGCTGCGACACCGGCCGTCACGCCCGGCACGATCTCGAACGCCACGCCCGCGGTGGCGAGCGCCTGCGCTTCCTCGCTGCCGCGGCCGAACACGAGTGGATCGCCACCCTTCAACCGCACGACGCGCTTCCCTTCACGACCGAGCTTCACGAGGAGCGCATTGATCGCTTCCTGGCTCGCCGAGTCCGCGCTGCCCCCGCGCTTGCCGACCTCGAACACCGCCACCCGGGGATTGACAGCCCGCGCCGCGCTGACGATCGCTGGATTCGCCAGCGCGTCCGTGGCGATGATGTCGCAGCTCGCCAGCAGCTCGCGTCCGCGCACGGTAATCAGCCCGGGATCGCCTGGCCCGGCGCCGACCAGGTACACGATGCCGGTGCGCTCGTCGCTCACTCGCGTCCGTCCTGCTGATCGCGTGCAACCTCGAGCCTGACGCGCAACGCGCGCATCCGCACGGCGAGCGTGAGCGCGTAGCCCACGAGGATCACGGCCGCCGCGATGTACGCCACCTCATAGTATCCCGCGTTCGACGGCATCAGTGACGTCCCTCGAGGTCGAGCACATGGTCGCGCAGGGTCGCGAGGCGGTATCGCGCGCGCAGCAATCCGGCAAAGAGGAGCGCGAACGCGAAGAAGCCGCCGAAGAAGGTCGCCTGCATCTCCGGCGGCATGGACGGAGCGCTCGGCTTGAGCACGATCGGCATGGGATGCAGCGTCCGAAACAGGTACACGCTCAGGTGGATGAAGGGCACGAGGATCGCCGCGAGCAGTCCGAGTACGGCCGAGTAGCGGGCGCGCATCGCCCGGTCCTCCACGGCACTGCGAAGCAGCAGAAGCCCAAGAATCAGGAACCACAGAAACAGCGTTGCGGTCAATCGCGCATCCCACGTCCACCAGGTCCCCCAGATCGGCTTGCCCCAGAGCGGCCCTGTGATCAGGACCACCGTCGTGAAGGCCAGCCCCACCTCCGCCGCGCTCTCGGCAACGCGGTCGAGCTTCTCGTCGCGGAGCCAGAGATAGAGCCCGCTGCACACGGCGAGCAGCGCGAACGCGAGGTAGAGCGCCACGAAGGCGGACGTCGCGTGAACGTAGAGGATCTTCTGCGCCGGGCCCTGCACCGCTTCGACCGGCGTGAAGGCGATGGCGCGGACGTACACCGCGGCCACAGCCAGAAAGCCGCTCAGGAGGAGCAGGTCGACGCCGCCGGACTCGTGGCGGGATGGTCCGTGAGGCGAGGAGTGCGCGCCCTCGGGAGCAGCATCGGTCATTCTTCGACGGTATAGGGGAACGCGAGCGTGCATGCCGCGATGAACACCAGATCGAACGCCAGCAGAATGCGCAGCCACGGCCACGCTTCAGCCACCGGGCGGCCGGCCAGCAGACGCGCCGTCGTCTGCGCCGCCGACATCACGACGGGAAGAAAGAACGGAAGGCTGAGCATCGGCAGCAGCAACTCGGCGAGGCGCGTGTTCACCGCCATCGCGCTGAACAGCGTACCTACCGCCACGATGCCGAGCGCGGCGAGCAGCGCGATGCCCGCGAGCGGGAGCCACACGCCGCCCAAGGGGACGTTGTAGAACAGCGCCACCGCGGGGAGCGCGATCACCTGCACGCCCACGACGAACAGGAGGTTGGCGAGGGCCTTTCCCAGATAGATGGCCTCGCGATCCACTGGCGCCGCGAGCAGCGCGTCCATCGCGCGGTCAGCCTGCTCCACGCCGAACGACCGCTGCAGGCCGAGGAGCCCGCTGAAGGTGAAGATCACCCAGAGCACGCCGGGCGCGAGGTCGATCGCCGCCACGGCCGTGGCGTCCCACGCGAAGTAGAAGATGGTGATGCCGAGCAGCGCGAACACCAACGCCGAGAAGAACGCCGTGCGCGTGCGAAACTCGATGGCGAGGTCCTTCCGCGCCACGAGCCACGCCGCTCGCAGCATGCCCGGTGGCGCGACCGGATGCAGGGCGGAGGTGGGCAGCGGTGGCGCCGGCACCGCGGCGATGGCGTCAGGCATCGGCCGTGACCAGCTCGCGATACGCCGACGCGTACGAGCTCGCGTCCACGGCCGAGCGAGCCTCGTATCGCACGAACCGCCCGCGGCGCATGATGGCGGCGTGCGTCGCGACCGCCAGTCCTTCACCGAGATTGTGCGTCACGAGCAGAAGGGCCGCGCCGGCCTGGCGGCGCTCGGTGAGCGCCGCGGTGAGTGCGGCGCTGCCGACTTCGTCCAGCCCCGTGTACGGCTCGTCACAGAGCAGCAGCCGTGGCGCATGCACGATCGCCCGGGCGATGGACACGCGCTGCTGGAGCCCGCGGCTGAGCGCGCGGACCGGTGCGTCGGCCCGGTCGGCGACCCGCATCGTCGTGAGCGCGCGCAGCGCGGCGGCCGGCGCATCGGGGAGCCCGTACATCCGCGCCGCGAACTCCACGTTCTCGCGCGCCGACAAGGCCCCGTACAGCATGCTCGCATGCGACACGAGTCCCACCTCCGCGCGCGCCGCGCGTCCTTCCCGGAGCGCGACGCCGCCCACGCGACAGCTTCCGGCGGTTGGCGCGAGAAGGCCGGCGAGGAGCCGGAGCAAGGTCGTCTTGCCGGCACCGTTGGGGCCGAACAGAGCCAGGCATTGGCCGTGGCTCAGCGTGAACGACACCTCGTCCACCGCTCTCCGCGCGCCGAACGTGCGCACGAGCCGCTCCGCCTCCACGACCGGAGTCGGCGGCGAGCTGCGCGCGGCAAGGGAGCCGGCTGCGGGCGGGACGGGAAGCATCCGGCAAAGATACTCGTCAGCTTCCATGCGAGAGAGGGCGAAACCCGTACAGGCGAGGTGCAGGTCCTTCGCTGCGCTCAGGACGACCGTCCAACTCACGTATCGTCCTGAGGGAGCGAAGCGACCGAAGGACCTGCACTTCGGTCGCCTTACCCAGCCGCCTCCCCCAGGTATGCCGCCCTGACGCGTGGATCGTTGCGCAGCGACCGGGCGGGGCCCTCGAGCTCGATGCGCCCATGCTCGATCACGTATGCGTAGTCGGCGAGATCGAGCGCGCGATAGGCGAGCTGCTCCACGAGGAGCATGGTGAGCCCGCGCTGCTTGAGATCGGCGAGCCGACGAAAGACCTCGTCGATCACGATGGGCGCCAAGCCCATGGACGGCTCATCGAGGAGCACGAGCTTGGGCTGCAGCATCAGCGCACGCCCGATCGCGAGCATCTGCTGCTCCCCACCCGACATCGTCCCCGCGAACTGGGTGCGGCGTTCGGCCAGTCGCGGAAACATGCCGTACACCTCCTCGATCGACGCGGTGATCGCCCCGCGCCCCTCGCCGCGACGCGTGAAGGCGCCGAGGTACAGGTTGTCCTCCACGCTCTGGTCGGGGAAGACGTGCCGGCCCTCCGGCACATGTGCTACGCCGAGTCGCGCGATCTGGTGCGCGGCCTGCCCGACGAGCGACTTGTCGTCGAGGGTCATCGTGCCGGACGTCGGCCGCAGCAGCCCCGACACGGTGCGCAGCGTCGTCGTCTTGCCGGCGCCGTTGGAGCCGATGACGCACACCACCTGGCCCTTTGGCACCGTCAGCGACACGCCGCTCAGCGCCTGGATTGCCCCGTAGTGGACGACGAGCTCGCGGATCTCAAGCATGGTCGCTCCCCCCTCCTGCCGCCGCGTCGAGCGGCTCGGCCGTGCCGAGGTAGGCGCGGATCACCCGCTCGTCGCGCTGCACCTCCGCCGGGGTGCCTTCGGCGATCTTCTGTCCGAAGTCGAGCACGGTGACGGAGTGCGATACCGCCATCACGAAGTCCATGTGATGCTCGATCAGGAGCACGGCGATGCCATGGTCGCGGATCTGCTGCACCAACGTCTGGAGATCGTCGATCTCGCCGGCGGTGAGCCCCGCGGCCGGCTCGTCGAGCAGGATCAGCCTGGGATCCTGGGCGAGCGCGCGCGCGATCTCGAGCCGGCGCTGCTGGCCGTACGCGATCGAGTCGGCGCGCGCGTCCGCGAGCGGGTCCAGCCCCACGAGTGCGAGCAGCGCGCGCGCCCGTGCGATGGCGCGCTCCTCCTCGCGGCGCGCGCCCGGTGTGCGCAGCACGATCCCGAGCAGGCCGACCCGGAAGGTGTGGTGCAGGCCGACGAGCACGTTCTCCAGTAGCGTCATCTCGCCGAACAGCGCCGGATTCTGGAAGGTGCGGGCGATCCCGGCAAGCGACACGTCGCTCGGCTGGGCGCGGTTCAGCAGTTGTCCATTGAACTGAATGCGTCCGGAGGTGGGCCGGTACACGCCGGACAGCAGGTTGACCGTGGTGCTCTTCCCCGAGCCGTTCGGGCCGATCAGTGCGCGCAGCTCGGCGCGCTCGATGCGCATGTCGAGCTGGTTGACCGCCACCAACCCGCCGAACGCGATCGTGAGCTTGTCCGTCTCGAGCAACGGCCGCCC
>JALYXJ010000193.1 GCA_030947165.1 Gemmatimonadota bacterium | reverse complement strand
GGCACCGCCACCGGGGTGGGGGTCGTCCCATTCTGGGCGTGGGTCGAGATGCGGCGAACCCGCTTCACACGCTTCCAATTCGCGAGCGTGGCGGGATCATGGGCGAGCGCGCTCGTGACGAGTGCGTCGATGGCGTCTACCAGCTTGCGGCCCGCCGCCAGCGTGGTCGCGAGTCCCTTGGTAGCGCCGGTCAACCGGCCGCGGGTCTGTGTGCGGTCGCTGACCGAGCGGACCATCGCGTTCGCGGCGGCGGTGAGCTGGGCGATGAAGTCGGGGTCCAGCCCGGCCTCGACGAATTCCGCGGTGTACGGCTCGGCTGCCTGGGCCATCCCGTGGGCGGCGGCGGCGAGGCGTTCCATCTTCCACGTCGACTTCGGCATCCGGAGCGCGTTCATCTCCGGCGTCGGCGGTAACTCGGCGCGGGCGATGCGCGCGATCGGTGCCATGTGGTCGCGGACCAGGGCGAGGCGCAGGGCGAGGTACCGGTTGGTGCCTCCTTTCGCGATGACACTGGTACCCGCCTGCTCGGCCACGGTGGACTCGAGCGCGGCGATGGTCTGCGCGAGCTTCTTTCTCGTGCCGGTCTTGACGACGTCGTCGAGCGTGGCGGCGTTCGCGGCGAGGAAATCCTCCACGGCGCGTAGCGACTGGAGCAGGTTGCCTTGACGTGACTGCATGGTTCGTCTCCTGTTCGAGGTGGGGCGCGACGGCGCGGGATGCGCCGAGCTGTGCGCCTTGTGCGAAGCGGAGACGAACGGTTTCGTGGGTGCCCCGTTACTGAATGGGGAATGCCGTTACTGAATGGGGAATTACCAGCATTTCGTTACAAGCGACGTGCGTAGCTCGCACCACGTTGGTGTTCCAGGTCACTTGTCGGGTGTCGATGTCGCCTGACAATCGTGAGATGCGAAGTGGACGCGTGTCGATGCCCTTTGACACTAGTGAGACGCAGACTCGCTGTGCGAAGATGGAAGGTGGGCGTCGATAGATGTCGAGTGGAAGGCTGAAGGTGTCGAGTGGACGCTCGTTGACGTCGGATGGATGCTCGTCGACGTCAGGTCGATGTTCGTCGATGTCGAGTGGAAGTTTGCAGACGCCGGATGGAAGTTCGTCGGTGTCGAGTGGATGGTCGTCGAAGTCGGACGGACGCGTGCAGACGGCCGGTGGACGGCGGAAGACGTTCGTTGACCGTTCGATGATGCAAAGTGGACGGCGAAGACGTCGGGTGGACGCTCGCAGGAGTCCGGTGGGAGTCTGCAGATGTCCGGTGGAAGTCCGTCGGCGTCCCCTCATTGGCCGCAGACGTCGAGTGGCCGTGTGTAGACGTGGAGTGGACGGCTGAACATGTCGGCTGGCAAGCCGCAGGTGTCGGGTGAGTAGTGTGCGGACCTGTCAGGGACCTATCAGAGAGTTTGTGTGTGAGGCCATACTAGATTCCAGGGAGGGGCTAGGGCCACACGGAGCGGTTGTAGTGGTCGGGCCCGGAGGGATGAACCGCCCCGGGATTGCCGGAGGCTCCCACACGTGAGAGGATGGGAGCATGGCGAAACGGACACGGTTTTCTCCTGAGGTGCAGGAGCGGGCAGTGCGGTTGGTGCAGGAGCATCGGGCGGAATACGACACACAGTGGGGGGCAATCACCTCGATTGCCAGCAAGATCGGGTGTTCGGCAGAGACGCTGCGGAAGTGGGTGCGGCGCACCGAGCGAGACACGGGGCAGCGCCCCGGGGTCACGACGGAGGAGCAGGCGCGAATGAAGGCGCTGGAGCGGGAGGTTCGCGAACTCCGCCGCGCGAACGAGATCCTGCGAAAGGCGTCTGCGTATTTCGCCCAGGCGGAGCTCGACCGCCGCGGGAGCTGACGGTGGCGTTCATCGACGCGCATCGAGGCGAGTACGGAGTCGAGCCGATCTGCGCGGTGCTGCCGATTGCTCCGTCGACCTACTACGAAACCAAGGCCCGCGAGGCCGATCCCGCACGACTGCCTGCCCGTGCGCAGCGGGACCGCGTGCTGCGTGAGGACATCGACCGCGTCTGGCGGGCGAACCGCCGGGTGTATGGCGTGCGGAAAGTGTGGCGACAGCTCGGGCGTGATGGAATCGCCGTGGCGCGGTGCACGGTCGAGCGCCTCATGCGAGCGGCCGGCCTGCGGGGCGTGGTGCGCGGGCGCCGCGTGCGGACGACGATCCCCGATCGGGTGGCCGAGCGCCCACGCGATCTTGTCGATCGAGCGTTCCGCGCCCGTCGTCCGAACCAGCTGTGGGTGGCGGACTTCACTTACGTGGCCACGTGGCGCGGCATGGTCTACGTGGCCTTCGTCATCGACGTGTTCTCGCGGCGCATCGTCGGCTGGCGGGCGAGTGCGTCGATGCGCACCGACCTCGCCCTGGACGCGCTCGAGCAGGCCGTGTACGACCGGGAGACCGATGCGGGCCTCGTCCACCACAGCGACCGCGGCTCGCAATATCTGTCGATTCGCTACACGGAGCGCCTCGCCGCTGCCGGCATCGAGGCGTCGGTCGGCAGCCGTGGCGATGCGTACGACAACGCCCTCGCCGAGTCGGTCATCGGCCTGTTCAAGACCGAAGTCATTCGACATGCCGGGCCTTGGCGCAGCCTGGACGACGTGGAGTACGCGACGCTGGAATGGGTCGCGTGGTTCAACACCTGCCGGCTGCTGGAACCACTGGGCTACCTACCCCCAGCGGAGTATGAGATGCAGTTTGAGCAACTCGCTGCAGCACCAATGCTGTTGGAGCACTCAACTACCTGAGTCTCCGGATAACCCGGGGCGGTTCATGCCGCCAGCTCCAGTACCAGTAGACAACGCTCAGGGCGCCGAGCGCCATGAGTGGCACCAGGAGTCGGCGCGCGGCAATGATGCCGACTCGCTCGGCCAGCATTGCAGTCAGCAATCCCATGAAGCCGACCGACATCGGGAGGCGATCCCAGAGCAGTCGCTCGTTGTCGGGCGCCAGGTGGTAGTAGCCAAAGCCGAGAGATGTGAGGGCGACACCGAGGAACAAGGTGGCGTACGGCCACCGTTCCCACGGGTCGCTGAAGCGACGGAGGCCATCCTTGCCATGCGCAAGCGTCGTCAGGAGACCGAGCAGCCCAATGAGCGCGAAGGGCAGATTCGACAGGACGTTGAGCGTGTTAGGAATGCCAAGCCAGGCGCGCTCGTCGGCTAGGCAATTGTAGTTTGCCGGCCCCGGCATTGGTGGCAACAGTGCCGTCGCGACGACGAGCGCGAGCGCAACTAGAACGAGTACAGCGTGGCGCATCGCGAGTGATTCGCGCATGCGCCATAATGCGTCGTCTCGAGGCATAGGCACCAGAGGCGCCGGTAGGGGTGCGATCTTGACAGCCTCGCTGCATATTGTGCCGTTGTCGCCCTGCTTACGCTTACTCAACGAAGGAGCAATCATGTCCAGATTCCTGCACTGTGCGCTCGCGTCCGCCCTTATCGCTCTGCCCATTTCGGCACATGCCCAGGCGCCGACCGTGCGCGACTCGGCGCATCGCGCGATGACCAAGGCACAGCGACAGGAGAAGCGGGAGGAAAAGCGTGATGAGATGCGCGAGAAGGCCGGGAAGGAGGCACATCCGCAGATCCGCGCCGCCATCAGATCACTCGAGCGAGCAAAGGCAGACCTCGAGCATGCAGCCCACGACTTCGGTGGTCATCGCGCCGACGCGGTGAAGGCTGTGGACGAGGCGATTCGGCAGCTGCGGCTAGCAATGGAGTACGACAAGAAGTAGCGCGCCAGGGCCCGTCCTTTCGATGGCGCGGCCCGTTCGGGATGGGTGCCTCTTCACGGGGCGTCGCGAAGCTCGCACCCCACGGTTCAGGCATTTTGCTTCGGTCGGCGATCGGGTGGAGGTACGATCCGCGCCTCCCGCCAGCGTGCCCCGCGACCGACACCTCTCCGCGCGGCGTTCTGCGCAGTCTCGGGTAGCCGAGCAGGGAGACCTGCTCGGCGCGCCCCCGGCATCGGCCGCTGCGATCCCTCACGAGAGTGAGAAGACCAGCATGATACGGCTGCGCCTCACGCGAACCGAACGCCCGATCCTGGCCTGAGCCTGAGACGCGCTCGTGTTGAGTCCGCGTGAGATGGCGCTCCAACCCACAGCCCGGGTGGAGACTCGCACGTCCCAGGCAGCTAGGCCATGATCGCGCTTACATGCGCGGCGGGACCTCGCGGTCGGCGGCCGGCCGCGGAGCCACGATCGGCTTGTCAGCGCCCGCTGCGCGCCCCAAGGCGCGCACGCGCTCGAGGTTGTCCACCGCGCCCTGGTACTGACGCTCCACCAGCACGCGCACGGCGGTCGGGAGATCCTTCTTCCGCGCGTCCTCGTAGTTCTTCACGGCGACCTGCTCACCGCGCTCGCATTCGGTGATGATGGCCGCGTCGTCCTGTCCGGTCACGGCTGCCTTGAGGCCGATCCATCCCCGATGAATCTTCGCCGCGACGCTGCCCGTCGTCTCCGGATCGCCGCCCAGCCGCCGCACCTCGGCCTGCAACTCCGTGGCGGCGAGCTCGATCATCCGGACACGCGACGCGAAGAGCGTCTTCGCCTCTGCGTTCTTCACCGCGGCGGCGGCGGTGCGGAACCCGTTCACGCCGTCCTTGCACGTCTCGATCAGGTCGTTCAGCACTGCCACTGTCTCGTCGTTTTCTCGCGTCATTGTTCTGCTCCCGGTGAGTGGTACCTCGTCAGACTAAGCAGAGCGCGTGCCCGGACGCAGCCATCGGGACCGGCGCAACCTGACTGATCAGGAGCGGGCGTGGGGCCTTCGTCGCACTCGCAGGTACCTGCTGCCCCCGCCTTTTCAGGCGCGATCCCTGCCATGATCGGCGACAAAGCAGGCGCACTCATTCACCAGGAACACACAAATGGGCTTCGACCAGTATCACGAACCGCCGGAGGAGCTCTCGAGCGCCACCCGCACATTCGCGCGGATGATCACCTCCCTGACCGAAGAAGCGGAAGCGATCGGGTGGTACGAGCAGCGCATCTCGCTCGAGAAGGACAAGCAGGCGAAAGCGATCATGCACAATGCCCAGAAGGAAGAGATGAAGCATTTCGGGATGGACCTCGAGTTCCTGCTTCGGAAGAAGCCCGAGTGGCGCGAGACGCTGCAACGCATCCTGTTCACGACCGGAGACATCGTGGAACACGGCGAGGAGGCGGAGAAGGCGACCGAGGACGATTGATGCCCGAAGGGGGCGCAAGGCAACGTCGTCCGCTAACGCAGCACGATCACCGAGCTCGCACGAAGGTTGGGCGCAATCGTGAACTGCACGGTCAGCCCCGACGCCACACTCAGCAGACCCGTCGTCGCGCGGCCGCCGCCCGCGACCGGCGCCGCGTCGATGCGAAAATCGCTCGCATTGTAGAACGCATCGCTGACCTCGAAGCGGCCGGTGGAGTTGCCGCCCACCCGACCGATGCGTGTCGCCAGTCCGCCCGCCACGGCATAGATGTTCATGTCAGTGTGATTCTCGTTCTGCACAACGAGCGTCACCGTATTCGTTCGCTCGGCCTCTTCGTACGGAGTGGCGGACCGACAGCCGGACGAGGCGGCTGAGGCGAGGCAACCGGCAAGGGCGACGAGCACGAGGTCCAGGCGCATCTCCAACAATGCGCGCCCGTGCAGCCGTGGCGCAACGGATGGGTGACGAGTTTCAATTGTTGATTTCTGTAACCAGCGACTCTATACTGCCCCGTCACCCCAGAACCGGAGCAGCACGATGAGTGGAACCAGGCTCGGCGGAACGTTCACCTTCCCCGGCACGTCCCTGACGGTCAACCGGATCGGCTACGGCGCGATGCAGCTCGCCGGCCCCGGCGTGTGGGGACCGCCGAAGGATCCCGAAGCGGCTGTGGCGGTGCTGCGCGAGGCGGTCGCGGCCGGCGTGGACCATATCGACACGAGCGACTATTACGGCCCGCACGTCACCAACCAGATCATCCGGCGCGCGCTGCACCCGTACCCAGCCGGACTGGTGATCGTCACCAAGCTCGGCGCTCGGCGTCCCGCAGACAGATCGTGGCAGCCGGCCAACTCGCGCGAGGAGCTGACCACCGGCGTGCACGACAACCTCCGCAACCTGGGGCTCGAGGCGCTCGACATCGTGAATTGCCGCGTGATGGGTTCGGGCCACGGTACCGACGAGAGCTCCATCGCCGAGCAGGTGACGGTGCTCGCCGACCTCCAGCGCGAAGGGCTGATCCGCCACATCGGTCTCAGCAACGTCTCGGCCGCTCAGGTCGCCGAGGCGCAGACGATCACCGATGTCGTGTGCGTGCAGAACAACTACAACCTGGCCCACCGCCACGACGACGCCATGATCGACGACCTGGCTCGCCAGGGCATCGCCTTCGTGCCGTTCTTCCCGCTCGGCGGGTTCACGCCGCTGCAGTCGTCCACGCTGTCGTCGGTCGCGGCGCGTCTCGGCACGACGCCAATGCAGACCGCGCTCGCGTGGCTGCTGCACCGGTCGCCGAACATCCTGCTGATCCCCGGCACGTCGTCGGTCGCGCACCTTCGCGAGAACCTGGCGGCTGGCGAGTTGACGTTGTCTCCGGACACGCTGGCAGAGCTGGACGGCATCGCCGCAACCGCCACGTCGATGAAGCATTGACGGCGGCGAATGTCCCCCGCTGACCTCCCGCTCACGCGCGACCGGATTCTGAACACGGCGGAGGACGTCATCCGCTGGTTCGGCCCGGACAAGGCGACGGTCGTGGACGTCGCGCGCGCGTTGGGGGTGAGCCACGCGGCCGTGTACCGCCACGTGGCGACGAAGGCCGAGCTGCGGGACCTGGTCGTGAGCCGGTGGGTGGAGACGATCATGCCGTCGCTGCGCGCCGTTGCCGCGGCGAAGGGGCCGGCGCCGGCGCGGCTGCGGCGGTTGTTCGACACGCTCGTCGCCGTGAAGCGTCGACGGGCCGCCGAGGACCCTGAGCTGTTCGCGGCGTATCGCACGCTGGCGGCGGACGCGCAGTCCGTCGCGGCGGCGCACATCGACGAGTTGATCCAGCTCGCGGCGACGATCATCCGCGCCGGTGTGAAGGAGGGCACCTTCCGCAGCGTCGACCCGGTCGCGGCAGCGCGGGGGGTGCTGGTTGCGACGTCGCGGTTCCACCATCCGGTCCACTTCGCCGAGTGGGCCGACCCGGCGAT
>JALYXJ010000172.1 GCA_030947165.1 Gemmatimonadota bacterium | reverse complement strand
ACGCCGACGTCCGCGAGCGCTTCCTGCGCGAAGCCCAGACGTCGGCGCAGCTCGCGCACCCGAACATCGTGCCGATCTTCACGGTGGACGAGCGCGACGGGATGGTCTACTTCGTCATGGCGCTCGTGGACGGGGAGACCCTCGGCCAGCGCCTGGCGAGAACGCCGCGTCTGCCGGTCGAGCAGGTGAAGCGCATCCTCGTGGACGTGGCCGACGCGCTCGCGTACGCGCACGCGCAGGGCGTCGTGCATCGCGACGTGAAGCCGGACAACATCATGATCGATCGCAGCAGCGGGCGCGCGATGGTCACCGACTTCGGGATCGCGCGCGCCGCTGCCGGCGACTCGCGCCTCACCGTGACCGGCGTGGCGATCGGCACCCCCGCGTACATGTCGCCGGAGCAGGCGCTCGGGGAGCGCGAGCTGGATGGGCGCAGCGACATCTACTCGCTCGGCATCATCGGCTACCAGATGCTCGCCGGCGAGCCGCCGTTCAGGGCGGCGAACACGCCGGCCATGCTCGTGAAGCACGTGTCGGAGACGCCGCGGCCACTCCTCTCGCTACGGCCCGACGCGCCGCCGCACATCGTCAACGCCATCTCACGCGCGCTCGCGAAGAAGCCCGACGACCGCTGGCGCGACGCGAGCACGTTCCGCGACGCGCTGTCCGGTGCGCGCGAGGTCGCGCCGTTCGTGGACCGCGCGCCCGCACCGATGTATCCGGCCCCCCCCGCGTACCCCGCTGGGTATCCGCCACGCATGAGCGCACCGCAGCCCACCTGGGATCTTCCGGACGGCGGGGCGGAGCAGGGCATTCCACCGATGCCGCCCATTCCGGCCATGCCGATGTGGGGCTCGCGGGAAGAGTGGCGCGCGTGGCGCCGCGACCAGAAGCAATGGGAGGCGGCGCGGAAGATTCGCGACAAGGCGATCCGTCGCCGTGCGCGTCACGGTGGAGACGATGTCACTCGGCCGGTGGAGGAGCGCGTCACGTCGTTCCATCGGAAGGCCATCGGCGCCGTGGGCACGGTCGCCTCGCTGGCGGTGGTGAACTTCGTCACGTCACCGGACTTCATGTGGTTCCTGATCCCCAGCGCGTTCATGACGCTCGGGGTGCTCTCGAATGCCGCGAAGCTCTGGGCGGACGGCGTGTCGCTCGGCCGGCTGTTCTCGCGTGGCAACGCGGCGCTCGGCGCATCGCCGAATGGGGCGGTGCTCCCATCGTCGTCCCCGCGCGCTGCCGCCGATGCGGCGCTGGCCCTTGCGCCGGCGGACGTGCTGGCGGGCCGGTATGGAGATGCGGTGCGTCGTGCGGCGGACGATCGTGCCGCCGTCCTGGAGACGCTCGCCCGGCTCGATCCGGCCGAGCGCGACATGATTCCGGATGTAGGGCCCACGGTGGAAGCGCTGGCGCAGCGTATCGGCTCGCTCGCCCTCACACTCCATCGCCTCGACGCCGACGTCGGCGGATCGTCGCTCACGACGCTGGAGCAGCGCATCGCGTCGCTGCGCGCGGAAGCCGGATCGCAGCCCTCCACCGAGCAGGAGCGACGCATCGCCCTGCTCGATCGCCAGCGCGCCTCGATCGGCGAGCTCACCGAGCGGCGCGGGGTGCTGGCGGCGCAGCTCGAGAGTGCGGGCCTGGCCCTGCAGAATCTTCGGCTCGATCTGCTGAAGCTGCGGTCGTCCGGGCTCGGCAGCGCGATCACGGACGTCACCAACGCAACGCAGGAAGCGAGAGCGCTGTCGCGCGACATCGGACACGCCGTGGATGCGGTGCGCGAGGTGAAGCGCCTGTAGCGTTGTGGTCGTCGGGTGAGTTGCGAGCTACTTTTCCTCATGCGCCCTCACCTCGTCGTGCCCGCTCTGTTGTGGGCGGCCCCGATCTTCGCCCAGAGTGCTCCACCCTCCGACAGCGCTCGTGACTCGCTGAAGCCGGCGCCGCGTCCTGCCGTCCTCCGCGGACTCTATGTGAGCCGGTGGGCGGCGCTCGGCCGTCGAATGAACGAGCTGATCGAGGTCGCGAAGCGGACCGAGGTCAACGCGCTCGTGATCGACGTGAAGGACGATCGGGGCTACGTGCTGTACCGCTCGTCGGTGCCGCTCGCGCACCGGATCGGCGCGGATACGGTGCCGCTGATGCCGGCGCGGCGCATCCGGGCCATCCTCGATACCATGCACGCGAACGGGATCTATCCCATCGCCCGGATTGTCGTGGCCAAGGATCCAACGCTCGCGAACGCGAAGCGCGACTGGGCCGTGAAGCGCAAGAGTGACGGCAAGCCGTGGCTCGACCGGAAAGGAATCCCGTGGGTCGATCCGCACCAGCGCGCCGTGTGGACCTACGCCGCTGATCTCGCCGAAGAGGCGGTGAAGCTCGGCTTCAGTCAGGTCCAGTTCGACTACGTGCGCTTCCCCGACGACCCGCGCCTGCTGCGCGAGGCGACATTCCCCCTCGCCAAGGGCCGTGCACGCGATGCGGTGATTCGCGAGCAGCTCGGCTATCTGCGCTCGCGGCTCATTCCGCTCCACGCGCTGATGGCCATCGATGTGTTCGGCCTCACGACGACCATGACCACGGACATGACGATCGGGCAGCGGTGGGAGCAGTTCGCCGACCAGGCCGACATCGTGATGCCGATGACGTATCCGTCGCACTACTATCGGGGTGCGTACGACATTCCGTACCCGAACGCGGCGCCGTACGCGGTGATCGATCGCGCCATGCGCGACGGCCTCGCGCGCAACCGCGGCATCGCCAACGCCGGCGAGATCATTCCCTGGTATCAGGACTTCACGCTGGGCCGCCCGCGCTACGGCCCCGACCAGGTTCGCGCACAGATGCAGGGCGGCTACGACAATGGTGTGCGAAGCTGGGTGCTGTGGAATCCATCGAGCAAGTACACGCTGCGCGCGCTGCGACCGGCGATTCTCAGCGAGGCTGAGGAGGCGCCCAATCGGAAGCTCGTTCCAGCGGACAGCATCAAGCCTTCACCGACACCTGCGGACACGACCAAGCCGGTGCCCGTACCTCCGCCGCGCTGAGGCGACTCAGCCGCCGAGCTCCTGGAGGAGATCCGCGAGCTCGGCGGCCATACCGGAGTGCCCGAATCGATTCGACGCGGCGATGCCCTTCCGCAACGCCTCGCGAGCCGCATCCACGCGATCGAGCTGGAGGAGCGACTGGGCCAGGCGCTGCCATCCGTTGCCCTCGTCGTCGTACAGCGCGAGATAGGCGTCGTAGTGCTCCACCGCTTCGGCGTGCCGCGCCAGCTTGGCCGCTTCGTTGGCCAGGCCGAAGCGTGCGAGCGCGTTCGAGGGACTCTTCGCGACCATCGCGCGGAACGTCTCGAGCCGGGACGATGGATCGGTCATCGGGAGAGCAGCGTCGTGAGCGCGTCGGCGACCTGGCGCGGTGCATCCTCGGGGAGGAAATGCCGCGCGCCCGGAATCACGTCGAGCGTGGCGTCGGGGATGGCTTCGGCGAGCTTCCGACCGATCGACTGAGGAAGAAACGGATCGCTCCCGCCACAGAGCACCGCGGCCGGTACGGTGATGTCGTGCAGCCGTGCCGCGAGCGCGGCCGTTTCGCGCCCGTCCAGCGCCGCGATGTGGCGCACGAGCGCGCCGCGCCCCTCGAGCGAGGTGAATGGTCGGATGTACTTGTCGATGGAGTGGGTAGCCCGGACGGCATCTGCATACCCGCGCTCCAGCTCCGCGCGCACCATCGACAGGAGCCAGGCGGGCGGGAGGTATCGGGTGATCGGCAGCGTCGCGCGCGCGAGCCGCACGTCGCGCGTGGGCCAGGCGCCGAATCCCACGCTCGCCGCCAGCGCGAGTCGCGACACACGCTGCGGCCAGTGCACGGCCAGCGACTGGACAATCCCGCCGCCGAGCCCATGGCCGACGACGCACGCCACGCTGACGCCAAGCGCGTCGAGCAGCGCCACCAGCCGTTCGGCGTGCGCGTACAGCGTGAGCGGGCGCGCGCCGGGCGGATCGCTTCGCCCGTGGCCGAGGAGGTCGAGCACGATCAAACGATGCCCGGCGGGCATCAGCGAGACGACGTCACTCCACAGGTGGCTCGACGTGGCGAAGCCGTGCACGAACACCACCGGCTCTCCCGCCCCACGCGATCCCGCGGCGTAGTAGTAGAGCCGTGCGCCGTCGAGATCGATGAACTCACCGCGCACGGCACAACGGTGGAGGGCAGCGGCGGGTGCACGCGCGAACGATCATGATGCGGCGGAAGATGCGCCGCGCGCATCGGCGCGACAAGCATCATGGACCTGAAACGAGCGCGGGCCGGCAACGTGTCGCCGGCCCGCCTGCTCATCTGACGCAGCTCAGTTGGACGGAGGCGCCTGGCGCTGCGCCTGCTCGACGCGTGCCTTCAGCTCGGCCATGTTCTTGTCCCACACGACCTGCTGGTCGGGCGTGAGGATCGCGCGGATCTCGGCGCCCGCCTTGTCCTGCAGCGCCATGAACTTCTTCCGAAGCTCCGTGCGGTCACCGCCATTCATCATCTGATCGCGCAGCGTCATCATCTCGGGCTCGTACTTCTTCTGGATATCCTCGCGCTTGGCCTTCTGCGCGTCGGTGAGCTCGATGCCGTTCATCTGCATGTTGCGGCGACCGCCCACCTGCCCGCCCTGCTGGGCCTGCGCCGTCGCCATGGCGGCGGCGCCGATCAGGAGGACGGCGCTCAGCGCCGCGATGCGTAATGCCTTCATTGCCGTACCCTCGGGAGAAATGGAAGCAAGCGAAAATGCAAGTCGTTACGGCAAAGCAACTTACGGAACCCCCTCTAGCGGGCGCGGGTGAATCTGCTATGCTTACCCGCCGTTCGCCGGGGCGTTCCGTCCGGCATCCGCGTTCCGTCGACCGCCAGCTCAGCGAGCCCCTAGTGACCCTGCCGTCGCCGCCGAACAGTCCCGCCCTACCGGCCAACGCCACTCCGACGTCGTCTGCGGCGGTGACACCAGGAGGACCCCTCGTCCCCCCTGTCGCGCCACCCCCGGCTCCGGCCCCACCGCCGCCGTCCACGCCGGTGCGGTTTCCGCTCGACTGGCTTCTAGCCAACGCCGGGCCGGCCATCAAGTACCGCGCGCTGACGGAGGTCGCCCGACTCACGCCCGCCGAGGCGGACAAGGTCGCGTCTCTGCCGTTTACGCATCGGCCCGCTTTAATGCTGGCAATGCAGCAAGCGCCCGACGGCACGTGGGACGGCGGCATGCTTGCCGTACCGTCATCGCGCGCCGAGCACTTCGAAGGGGTGGGGACGATCCCGGCCGTAAGACGACTGATCGAATATGGATGGCACAAGGACACCCCTCCTCTCGTGCACGCGCGACGCATCCTCTTCCGCCTGCTCGCCGAGGATGATGACGCCTCCTACCTGTTCGAGCTGGGAGGGAAGCAGGCGTCGGACGAGGACTCGGTGAAGCGGGGGCGGGCCTTCCTGCGCGAGGCGGCCGCGGCCGCCCTCGCGCAAGCAGGCTACGAGGGTGATCCTCGGCTTCGCGGCGCAGCTCGGCGCATCCTCACCCGGATGGCCGACTACCTCCGCTCGCCGCTCGCCCAGAAACCGTTCATCCGGCAGGGCAACCAGCACATGCTGGCGGCCGAAGCCGCGCCGCCGTCGATCTACGCGGTCATGATGCTCGCGTACATGCCCCTCTTCCGCGCCGAGCACCACCGCGAGATGGACGCGCTGTACACGCACCTCGCGCAGCCCCATCCGCGGCAGGAGGCGGTGCAGCTGATCGGCAAGAAGGCTCAGCCGGTGCCGCATCTGATCCTCGGCGACCTGCTCCCGCATCGAAACGCCGCCGATGCGGACGTGCCGTTCGCGCTCTTCTGGCTCGAGCTCATGGCGCGCCTCGGCTACCTGAAGCGCAACGAGAACTGGTCGAAGCTGTTCGAGCGGTTCCTGGAGGATCGCGACCGCGAAGGCGTCTGGCACCCCCACAAGGGACTGGTCAGCCCGAAG
>JALYXJ010000157.1 GCA_030947165.1 Gemmatimonadota bacterium | reverse complement strand
GCTCGGCGCGTCGGTGTGGAGACCGATCGTCTACCGGCGGTCGCGAAGCGTCAGCCCGCGCGGCGAGGGCGACGCCTTCCGCGAGAAGCTGCGACTGCGGATGGTATCGGCACTCGAGCAGAGCGGCAGCGCGTGGCTGCCAGCCATCGAGTGCGAGGTGGCGCTCGACACGGCGCTCGCGGCGGAAGCCGCGGTGCAGGGAATTCTGCTGGATGCGCACGGTCCTCCGCTCGGCGGCCTCGCCGAGGGTGTGCGTGCTCCGATCGCACTTGCGCTGGGTCCGGAGGGAGGGCTCGATCCCGACGAGCGTGCCGCGTTCGCCGCGGCGGGCTGGCGCCCCGCGTCATTGGGCGCCAACGTCCTCCGGTTCGAGACGGCCGGCATCGCCGCCCTCGCCGTCGTTCGCTCGCTCATGGCCGACCAATGACCGACACCGCCAACTGCCTGTTCTGCCGCATCATCCGGAAGGAGATTCCGGCGACGATCGTTTGGGAGGATGCGCACGCGCTGGCGTTCCGCGACATCGACCCGAAGGCGCCCACGCACGTGCTCGTGATTCCCAAGACGCATGTCGCGTCGCTCAACGAGGCCACCGATCCGACGATGCTGGGCCGATTGATGCTGGCGGCCCGCGAGATCGCCGCGGAGGAAGGGATCAGCGAGTCGGGGTACCGGGTGGTCGTCAACACGGGCGCCGGCGCGGGACAGACGGTGTTTCATCTGCATCTGCACCTGCTCGGCGGGCGAAAGCTCTCGTGGCCGCCGGGGTGACGGTCCTGTCGTCCACGCTCACCCCTGCGGGATGACAGATTGCGGCGCAGCCAATAACTTTCCGTGTTCCCACTCGCACCGGCCACATGCCCCTCTTCGACACGCTCCAGACCGACCTCAACGCCGCACGCAAGGCGCAGGACAAGGCGCGCGTGCTCGTGTTGGGCACCATCTTCTCCGACGCCAAGAATCGAAAGATAGAGCTGCGTCGCGACCTCACCGACGACGAAGTCGTCGAGGTGCTCCGGAAGGGGATCAAGCGCCGCCGCGAATCGATCGAGATGTACGCCGGCAAGCGCGACGACCTCGCCGACAAGGAGCGCAGCGAGGTCACGGTGCTCGAGGCGTATCTGCCGGCGTCGGTGAGTGACGACGAGCTGCGGACGGCCGTGCGTGCCGCGATCGCCGGCGGCGCGAAGCAGATCGGCGCCGTGATGGGTAAGGTGCTGCCGCAGTTCAAGGGACGCGCGGAGGGGAGCACGATCAACGCCATCGCGCGCGAGGAGCTCGCCAAGCAGGGGTGACGCGCATGGTCGGGCCGTGAACGCGCACGCCCTCGGCATCCTGGAGCTGCCGCGGTTGCTCGAGCTGGTGGCGGAGCGCGCGTCGTCGGCGCCGGGCGCGGCGCGGGTGCGTGCGCTCGCGCCGTCGGCTGATCTCGCGTGGCTGGAGGCGGAGCACCGGCGCGTGGCGGCTGTGCGTGCCTTGATCGGCGGCGAGCCGGCGTGGTCGCCCGAGCCCGTGCCCGAGCTGGTCGGCCCCATTCAGCGGCTGCGCGTCATCGGCAGCGTGTGGAGCGGCCCAGAGCTCGTGGCGGGAGCCCTCCTGCTTCGCTCGGCGCGGCGGACGCGCGACGCGCTGCGCGACGATCGACGTCCGGCGGTCGTGCGGGCCGTGCTCGCGCCCTTTGCCGACCGCATGGTGTCGGCCCGGAGCATCGAGGACGAGATCGAGCGCGCCGTCGACGAGTCTGGCCTCGTGAAGGACGACGCCTCACCGGCGCTACGACGCATCCGGCGCGAGCTCCGTGCGTCGCACGGCGAGCTGATTCGCATCCTCGAGCGCGTGATGAGCGGGCTCGAGGCGCATCACCGCGCGCCCGACATGTCCGTCACCCTGCGCGAAGGACGCTACGTGATCCCGGTGCGGCGGGAAGGGGTGCGCGGCGTGGGTGGCATCGTGCACGGAACGTCGAGCACCGGTGGCACGATGTTCGTCGAGCCCCCCGCGGCGATCGAATTCGGCAATCGTATTCGCGAGCTCGAGGCGGAAGAGCAGGACGAGGTGGAGCGCATCCTGCTCGAGCTCACCGATCGCGTGCGCCCGGAGCGCGACGGGCTCGCCGATTCGCTCGACGCGCTGGCCGAGCTGGATTCGCTTTGCGCTCGCGCACGGTACGCCGTCCAGTTC
>JALYXJ010000139.1 GCA_030947165.1 Gemmatimonadota bacterium | reverse complement strand
CGGCGTACGTGCTCACGCGGGAGCAGATCGAGGACATGCTGAAGGAGTCGCCGACGCTGTACGCCGCGCTCGTCGGGCGGGCGGCGCGGGCGATCTCGCATCGGCTCTCGGCGGTGGACGCTACCCTCGTGGGACGCGGCCGGAGCCTCGGCTTCGGCGGCGCGCGGACGCGGATGGAGCACGACCTACTTGGGGACCGCGCGGTGCCGGCGGACGCGCTGTACGGGGTGCAGACGCTGCGGGCGCTGGAGAATTTCGCCATCACCGGGGTGCCGCTGCGCGAGTTTCCCGCGCTGATCGAGGCGCTCGCTTCGGTGAAAGAGGCGGCGGCGCTCGCGAACGCGGAGCTCGGGCTGCTGCCGCGGCAGGTGAGTGACGTCATCGTGCGCGCGTGCGCCGAGATCCGCGCCGGCCGTCATCACGAGCATTTCCTGGTGGACATGATCCAGGGGGGCGCCGGCACGTCGACCAACATGAACGCCAACGAGGTGATCGCGAACCGCGCCCTCGAGCTGTCCGGTCACGAGAAGGGCGACTACCAGTTCGCCCATCCGAACAACCATGTGAACCTCAGCCAATCCACCAACGACGTCTATCCGACAGCCGTGAAGATCGCGCTGCACATGGTGATCGAGGATCTGCGGAGCGCCATGAGGGATCTCGCCGCGGCCCTCCTGGCCAAGGGCGACGAGTTCTCGCCGTTCATCAAGATGGGCCGCACGCAGCTCCAGGATGCGGTACCGATGACGCTCGGGCAGGAGTTCACCGCCTTCGGGCACACGATTGTGGAGGACGTGGAGCGATTGGGCGAGGCGCAGGCGCTGATCCGCGAGATCAACATGGGTGCGACGGCCATCGGCACGGGCATCAATGCGCCGCAGGGCTATGCCGAATCCGTGCGGGCTCACCTGTCGCGCATCACGGGGCTCGAGCTGATCACGTCGCCCGATCTCGTGGAAGCCACCGCTGACACCGGCGCCTTCGTGCAGCTCAGTGGCGTGCTCAAGCGCTGCGCGGTGAAGCTCTCCAAGATCTGCAACGATCTGCGGCTGCTCAGCTCCGGTCCCCGCGCCGGCTTCGGCGAGATCAACCTGCCTCCCATGCAGCCGGGCTCATCGATCATGCCGGGCAAGGTGAACCCGGTCATCCCCGAAGTGGTGAACCAGGTCTGCTTCGACGTCATCGGCGGAGACGTGACGGTGACGATGGCCGCCGAGGCCGGACAGCTGCAGCTGAACGTCTTCGAGCCAGTGATCGCCTACCGGCTGCTGGGGGGGATGCACTCGTTGACCAACGCCTGTATCGTGCTGCGTGAGCGGTGCGTGGACGGCATCACGGCGAACCCCGACCGCATGCGCCACTTCGTGGAGCATTCCATCGGCATCGTGACGGCGCTCGTACCGGTGATCGGCTATGAAGCGTCGACGGAGGTGGCGCGCGACGCGCTGGCGAGTGGACGCGGCGTGTTCGAGCTGGTGATGGAGCGCGGTCTCATGACGCGCGAGCAGCTCGACCACGTGTTGAATCCCGAGTCGATGACGGCGCCGCGCGCCGCTCCGGTGGCGCGTCCCTCGCGCACCACCAAGCGGTAGCATCGTGCCGCCACGTCGCAAGCGGCGGGTGGATCCCGCGCTGTTCGAGCTGCCCGTCACGCGCATCCGCGCGGGACAGTTCAGTGACGTCTACTTCAACCGGGCGCGCGAGGCGCTGCGAGCGGACGGCCGCGCCGCCCGGGTGACGTGGCAGGTATCGACCAAGCGCGGCGGCTGGCTCGGCGGCATCGACGAGGCGGTCGCGTTGTTCAAGCTGTGCAGCGACGATTTCTCCACGCTCGAGGTGCACGCGCTGTACGAAGGCGACCGGGTAGAGCCCTGGGACACGGTGATGCTCGTGGAAGGGGAGTACGCGAGCTTCGCGCATCTCGAGACGCTCGTGCTCGGCACCATCGCGCGGCGCACGCGCGTCTGCACCAACGTGCGCACCCTCGTGGACGCCGCGCGCCCGAAGCCGATCCATTACTTCGGCGCGCGGAGCGACCATGCGCTGCTGCAGCCGGGCGACGGTCTGGCCGCGCACGTCGGCGGCGCGGCGAGCGTGACGACCGATGCGCAGGGCGCCTTCACCGGCAAGAAGGGCGTGGGGACGATTCCGCACGCGCTCATCGCGGCGTACGGCGGCGACACGGTCGCGGCCGCGCTCGCGGTGGCGAGGGTCCTTCCCGCCGACGTGCCGCTGATCGCGCTCGTGGACTACGAGAACGACTGCGTGAAGACGAGCCGCGCCGTTGCGCGCGCACTGGAAGGGCGGCTGTGGGGGGTGCGTCTGGACACGTCCGAGTACATGGTGGACAAGTCGGTGACTCCACAGCTGGGTACCTTTCCCCCCACCGGCGTGAACCCGGCGCTCGTATGGAACGTGCGGAATGCGCTGGACGCCGAGGGATTCGGCGAGGTGAAGATCGTGGCGTCGGGCGGCTTCACGGTGCCGCGCATCCGCGCGTTCGAGGAGGAGGGTGTGCCCGTCGACGCGTACGGCGTGGGGGCGAGCGTGCAGGACGGACGATGGGACTTCACGGCCGACGTCGTGCGGCTGGATGGCCAGCCGCAGGCGAAGGCCGGGCGGGAGATCAGGTTGAACGCTAGGTTGGAGAAGGTGAAGTGATGCGGTAGGGCGGTCAGGCGGTCGGGCGGTCACGCAATGCGGACGCAGTTACCGCCACACCGCTCGACTGCCCGACCGCCATACCGCTACACGAGGTTCGCAGAATGGCAGCAGGTCCGAAGCTCGACGGCGCCGGCATCCAGAAGATGAAGACGCTGGATGAGGCATTCGTGCAGGTGCAGCGGTTGCATGGCGTGGTGGAGCAGTACGCGCTGGCGCTCAAGCGCTCTCAGCCCACGTCGCTTTACGGCATGCAGGTCAAGCGCGCGATCTCGCCGATCGTCGGTCTGTTGAAGCCGCAGTTCGGGCTCATCTCCGATCAGGTCGCGGCGCTCAATCTCGTGGCGGGCCGAGGCGGGAGCGAGCAGACCAAGGTCCGGATTCTCCGGGAAGGCGTCGGCGCGCTGCGCCAGGCGCTCGACATCGCCGTGGTGCGCGTGAAGGACAATCACGCCGTGCACGACGAGCCCCAACCGACGAAGACGCCCAGCGCCGAGTCGTAGCGCGGAAAGCAGTGTGGGGGAAAGTCCTACGGCGTGTGCGCACCGTGCTCGTTGCGTTGCTTTCACCCTCGGCGGCCGGTACTTTTCCGGAATTGTACGACCTCGCCGAGCGCACGTCGTCTCGCGAGCGCACTCCCCCGAACCCGCCGGAACAAGGACCTCGCATGCCCGTGACCTCCCGACCGCGCCGGCTGCTCCGTGCCGCGCTGCCGGCCCTTCTCGCGGTCGTCTTCTCAGCGTGCGACGCACGCTATCCGAACTCCGTCTTCACACGCTTCACGGAATTCAACCGCGACGTCGGCCACCTGTTCGACATCCTCATCTGGCTCGGCGGAATCGTCTTCGTGTTCGTGGAGAGCATCCTGCTCTACACGATCTGGCGCTTCCGGCGGCGCGGCGAGAACGATCGGCCCCAGCAGGTGCACGGCAACACGACCCTCGAGATCCTGTGGACGGCCATTCCGGCGCTGATCCTCGCGTTCATCGCCGTCCCCACCGTTCGCACCATCTTCAAGACGCAGGCGAAGGCCAAGGCCGACGCGCTTCAGGTGGAAGTGATCGGCCATCAATGGTGGTGGGAGTTCCGGTACCCGCAGTACAAGGTCACGACGGCCAACGAACTCTATCTCCCGATCGGCCGGACGGTGAACTTCACGCTCAAGAGCAACGACGTGCTGCACTCCTTCTGGGTGCCGCAGCTCGGCGGCAAGCGCGATCTGATCACGAACCATCCGAATTTCCTCTGGTACACACCGGACTCCACGAGCGAGTACGTGTGGAACGGCGCGTGTGCGGAGTACTGCGGTTCCTCGCACGCGAACATGCGCTTCAAGACGTTCACCGTGTCGCCTGCCAACTTCGAGTCGTGGGCGGCGCATCAGGCGAGCGCCGCGGCGTTCGGGGCACAACCGCCCGCGCCGGCGGGAGCGGCG
>JALYXJ010000134.1 GCA_030947165.1 Gemmatimonadota bacterium | reverse complement strand
GCGCCGGGGCGGGGCTCGCGATCGTCGGCCATGTAACGGAGACACTCGAATGGCTGGGAACCCTATGCGCCTGCCGCACCGGCGAGGACCGCCGCAACCGTGATGCCGAGACGAACCGGGTTACATTCACTGCCGCATGCCGAGTCTCGATTGGTGAACCTGACCGACGCCACCGGCGGGGGGGAGCACGAGCTTCTGGCGCGCCTGCGCGCGGGGGAAGAGGCGGCGTTCGTGACCATCTTCCGCACCCACTACGGAGCGCTGGTCGGCAGCGCGACGCGAATTCTTCACGAGCGCGCGCTGGCGGAGGAGATCGCCCAGGAAGTGCTCCTGGAGCTGTGGCGTCGCCGCGATACGCTCGTGCTGAGCAGCGCGCTCGGAAGCTATCTGCACCAAGCGACGCGCAACCGCGCGCTCAACCGGCTGCGCCAGGAGCGGACGGCCCGCCGCGGCGAGCCGTACGTCCGGCCACCCGGTGCGTCGCCTGGCGCCGACGACCGCGCCCTCTCCGCCGAGCTGCGCGCGACGGCCGACCAGGCCATCCGCGACCTCACGGCGCCGCAGCGCGAGGTGTTCGAGCTGAGTCGCACGCGCGGGCTCACCTACCACGAGATCGCCGCACTGCTCGGCATCTCGGTCAAGACGGTAGAAGCCCGCATGGGACGCGCCCTCAAGCAGCTTCGCGACCGCCTCGCTCCCTGGTTGCCCGAGGGTGGAGGTTGGTGAGAGCAGCACTCGACTCCGCGACCCGCTAGACTACGACCATGACCGAGACCGCCTACCAGCCCCCCGCGCCGACCCACGTCGATGAGTCGCGCCGCCGCATTCGCGAAGCTCTGCTCAATGCCAGGAAGGTCGCCGTCGGCACGCACGCAGGCGAGGAAGTGCGCGTCCGCATGATGCATCCCGGCGCTTGGCTGCCGGACGACATCACCGCGCGTCCGGTGATCTATCTCGCCTCCATGAAGACGGATCCCAAGATCCGCGAGATGACGACGCGTCCCGAGGTCGCACTCCTGTTGCACGAGTCGCCGACCGGCGAGGAGCACACGAGCTGGGAGATGGAGGTCACCGGACGCGCCGAGGTCGTGCGCGATCCGGCCGAGCGCGAGCGGGCAAAGCAGGCCACGATGCGCACGTCGTCGATCGTGACCTACCTCGACTCGGTCGGACAGATCGATCTCCTCGCGTTCGTGCGCGTGACGCCGCGGTTCATGAAGCATCGCGTGTTCGGCGAGATCGTCGCCGGCCGTCCGCCCTCCATCCTCGACTTCGGCGACGACGCGTCCACACGTCCGGGCGACATGTCGCTGCTGAAGCGCCGGCTTGGCGTGTGGAAGGAGATCGTGCGCTGGCCAACGCTCACGGTGAGCGCGGCGTCGGTGGCAGTGGGGGTGGCCGCCTCGTTCGCCACGACGGGTACGGTGCAATGGGGCTGGGGCATCCTGACCCTCATCGCGGCCGTCTCGCTGCAGGCGTGCACGAACATCAAGAACGACCTCGACGACCAGCTCAGCGGCGCCGACGACCGGAACCGGACCGCCATTCTGGGCTTCACCGGCGGCTCGCGCGTGCTCCAGCGCGGGCTTGCGACTCGTGGCGAGCTGCTCACCGCGACGCTCGGATTCGGTGTGCTGAGCACGGCCATCGGCATCTACTTCGCCCTCGCCGGCCGGCCCGGCGTCCTGCTATTTGGGCTCGCCGGACTGTTCATCGGCTTCGTGTATACGGGACCGCCGTTCCGGCTCGCCAATCGCGGACTCGGCGAGCTGGCTGTGGCGCTCGCGTTCGGCGTCGGCATCGTGTGCGGCAGCGCCTACGTGCAGCAGGGTACGGTGCCCATGCTCGCGCTGGCGGCGTCGATCCCCGTCTCGGTGCTCGTCGCGCTCATCCTGTTCATCAACGGCTTCCAGGATTCCACGAGCGACGGCGAAGTCTCGAAGCGGACGGCCGTCGTGCGGCTCGGGCTCCAGCGCGCGAGTCGCGTGTACCCCCTCATCGCCGGGCTTGCGGGAGCCGCGTTGCTGGTCTTCGTCGCCACCGGAATGCTTCCCTGGTTCGCGCTCCTCGGTCTGGCTGGCTTTCCGCTGTTCGCCAAGGCCGCACGCGTCGTGCGCCGCAACTTCAACGAGCCGGTGGAGCTCGTACCGGCGAACGCCTATACGGTGGTCGGCCACCTGGCGAGCGCCCTCGCGCTGGCCATCGGGCTCACCTGGTTCGGGCTTGGCGGCGGTATCAACGCCGCCGTGTTTGCCGTGGCGCTGCTGGGACTGCTGCTCATCCTGTATTACAACCGCTCCATCGGGCGGCTGGCGGGGGCGTTCTACGGCGTGAAGGACGCGGTGGCAAAGACGTGATGTAGCGGCTCGGCTGTCGTGTACCTCGCCGAGGCGCCGCAAGTGGCGGTGCTCACGGAGGTCGAGCTGGAGTCCGCCGCCGAGCGGCCCCTTGCGACGAGCGCGAGGCCATGCGCATCGTATGACGGACTCCCTTCGGTGGAGAAGTCATGCATCTCATGTCGCCCTTCACGGTCTCGGCCGAGGCGCGGTCGGACTCCAAGCCACGCGATGAGGAGCTCGACCTCTTCGGGCTGACCCATCCGGGCCTGGTGCGGACGGACAACGAGGATCAATTCCTGTTGTGCACCGTCCATCCGCAGGTGGTGGTCCATGCCACCAGCCTACCGGAGTCCGATGCGCTCGCGGCCCGCGGCCAGCGGCTCGCGACGATCCTGCTCGTGGCGGACGGAGTGGGCGGCAGCGCGGCGGGCCACCGTGCCAGCCGGATCGCCACCGAAGCCGTCACGCGCTATGTGGCGTCGTCGTTCCGCTGTCACTGCACGGCCGAATCGATGATCGAGGGCGAGTTCGAGGAGAGCCTGCGCGCCGCCGCGATCGATGCCCACCAGACGGTGCTCAGCGAGGCGCAGGCGCGGCCCCAGGAGACCGGGATGGCGACCACGCTGTCGCTCGGCATCGTGGTGTGGCCGTGGCTGTACGTCGTGCAGGTGGGCGACAGCCGCTGTTATCTGTTGGAGCGCGGTGCGCTGCGGCAGGTGACGCGTGACCAGACCTTCGCGCAGGATCTCGTGGAGCGCGGTGTGTTCTCGCGCGAGGACGCGAGAACCTCGCCGTTGAGCCACGTGCTCTCGAGCGCCATCGGTGCGTCCGAGGCAGCCCCGGAGGTCACGCGCGTCAGCGTGCGCGAGCGCGGCACCGTCATTCTCGTCTGCACGGACGGACTCACGAAGCATGTGTCCGACGCGGAGATCGCCCAGCACATCCGGGCAATGGAGTCGGCGGAGCAGGTCTGTCGCTCCCTCCTCGAGCTCGCGCTCGAGCGCGGCGGGACCGACAACATCACGATGGTGGTCGGTCGCGCGGTCCGACGCGACGCCGTGTGATCAGAGAAGGCATGGCGCCATCGTCGCGCCAGTGCGGGGGGAACCGCCGATCCACCCCGTAGGAGCTGACGAACTGATTCAATGGCGGACGCGTGACGAACACCGCGCCGTCGCCGTCAGTGCACGAGAGCCTTGAAGCGCACGCTCGAGCGCGCTTCCGCCTTCGTCCTCCCCTGGCCGAACCGGGTTCGTTTCCGGCGCGCGTCCCCTCCCGTAGCGAGTTGTCTCCCGATGCTATCTCCACTGCCGCTCGACGACCTGATCGGACAGTCCTTCTACATCGACGGCGCGGTGTGGCGATATCTCTATAACAAGAGCATCCGCCGCTTCGCGCTGCGGCGCACCGAGGGCGAGATCACCTTCGAGCAGGCCGTCGAGCAGATCGTCACGGGCGAGCTGCTGTGGAATCCACCGGAGCGGTTCGTGCGGCTCGCGTCGACCGCGCCGCTCGAGATCGTGCAGCAGCGAGTCGCGCTTCTCGAAGCCTTCCGGCGCTCTCCCGCGTGCATGGACTCCACCGACTGGGCGATGCGCGCACGGATCGACGCCCAGCTCACGGAGAGCCGCAACTGGCTGACCCGCCGCGCCCTGACTTCTGGAGATTCCGCCGCCGGCGAGAAGGACTGAGCCGACGGGTGCGTGAGATGTGGGGGCTCCCAGCGAAGCGACGGAGTCGTCCGTAAGAGGGCAGAGGCAGTCCGGTCCATCTCACCCCACCCACCCATGCCCATCTTGCCGAACCAGCTCTTCGCGAGCTGGTCGCTCGTCGCCTTGCTCGCCGCACCAGTCGCCGCGCAGATCCCTGACAGCTCAGCGCGTCGCGACTCGGTGGACGATCCGATCCGAACGCTGGTCGGCCGGTTGGACCTCGAGCGATACAAGGCCACGATCAAGGAGTTGACTCGCTTCGGCGACCGGCGGCAGGGCACCGATCGCAACCGTGCCGCGCTCGACTGGATCGAGGCGCAGCTCAAGAGCTACGGCTGCACGAACACCGAGCGGATCACGTACGACTATCAGCCGCCGGCGCCGGCTGCACGCCCCGCCGGTGCCCCACCGCCGGCGCGCGACCCGACCCTCGCGCAGGGCGGTGGTCGGCTGCGCGGGAACCGTCGTCGCACCGGTGTGAACACCGACTCCCTCGCGCAACCCGACGCCGCGCTCCGCGCGCTCAATACGCCGCCAAGCGTTCCGGGCCAGCGGCAAGAGGTATACTGCACCAAGGTCGGCACCGCGCACCCCGACGAGATGTACATCGTGGGCGGGCACATGGATGGCATCGGCTGGGGGGAAGCGGCGAACGACGACGGCTCCGGCACCGCGCTCGTCATGGAGCTGGCCCGCGTGTTCAGTACCTCCGACGTCCAGACCGACCGGTCCATTCGGTTCGCACTCTGGAACAACGAAGAGACCGGGTTGAACGGCGCGCGTGCATACGTCGCGCAGCGGCAGGCGCTCCAGGGCAAGGAAGACCCCGCCGGGTCGGGCCGATATCCCGAGCCGCGCTGGCTCGGCATGATTCAGCACGACATGATGCTGTTCGACCATGGGATGCCCGATGTCGACAGCACGATGCGAAAGGAGCAGCGCGCCGAAGCCGACGTGAACATCGAGTTCCAATCGAGCTCGAAGCTTGCCGCCGAATCGCAGAAGCTCGCCTGGCACTTCGCCACCGCCAATGAGAAGTACGCCACCGACTACCCGGCGGCGGTCGGACAACACATGACCAACACCGACTCGGCCCCCTTCCAGGACCTCGTGCCGGCGATCAGCCTCCGCGAGAACGAGCGCGGCGCGCAGATCGGCGCCGGCTGGGATCCGCAGTGGCACCAGCCAACGGATCTCTACGCGACCTACACGGACAACGACTTCCGCCTCGGGCTGAACGCGGCCCAGACCACGCTCAGCGCGGTGGGTCTGCTCACGGGAGCGAAGGTGAGGAAATAGCGCGATCCATCGGCGCGCTGGTCGCAAGAGCAAGATCAAGATCAAGAGCAAGGAGCGTGGCACTGCTCCAACATCCAGCGGATCGCTCCGAGCGGCTGTCTGACTCCCAATGGCCCGCCACGCTGCCGCGACCGCGCGGGCATCGTTCCTTTCCTCGTCGAGATCGCCGGAGAGCCAGCACTCTACTTTTGGGGGGGCGCCGGATACCGTCGCGTGAACGTTGCTGTCCTCAGTGCGCGGATCTCATCCCGCAACCCCAAGCAGTCTCTCGCCCGCGCGGGTGAGGGACTGACCAGTAAAGGATGGACGCCAGCGTGCTCGAACGGCGTGGCGGGCCATTGGGAGTCCGACAGCCACAGGGACCGATCCGCTGGATGTTGGAGCAGTACCACGCTCTTGCTCTTGATCTTGCTCTTGGCTCTTGCTGCTGATGTTGCTCTTGCGACCGGCGCAGCGTTTCCCGGTATTCCCTGACGAACCTTTTTTGAGCGATGCCCCTCAGGCGTTCCCACCTCGCGGAGCCACAATAGATGTCACCCGTCGAATCGCCGGGCCGCACGCCGACCGTGCCCGAGCTGCTCTACCTGCTGCATCACGACCCCGGCGATCTCGCGGATGCGATGGTCGGGATGCGTGCGGCGGACGTGGCCGAGGCGCTCCGCGATCTCCCCCCCGAGGCGGCCGCCAAGGTCATGGCGGCCCTTCCATTCGACCTCGCGGTGCAGGTGTTCGACGAGCCCGAGCTGGCGTATCAGCGCGCCGACATCATCCGCACCATGGACGTGCAGCAGGCGGTGAAGCTCATCGCCGCGATGTCGTCGGACCAGCAGGCGGATCTCTTCCGCGAGCTGCCCGAGGCCGATCGCCCGCGCTTCCTCAAGCTCCTCGACGAGCCGACCCGGAAGGCGCTCGAGCTCCTGCTCCGCTATCTCCCCGACACCGCCGCGGGCATCATGACGACGGAGTTCGTGTCGATGCCGATCACCTGGACCGTCGCCCAGGCGCTCGCCTATGTGCGCGAGGTGGGACGCAACAAGGAGACGGTATACGCGATCTACTGCCTGGAGCCGGTCGTGAACACGCTGGCGCATGTCGTCTCCCTGCGTGATCTGCTGCTGGCGTCCGACCAGCAGCAGCTCGTGGGGTCGATCGGCAACAAGCGCAAGCCGCTCAAGGTCGGCACCCACACCGACCGCGAAGACGTTGCGCGGCTCATCTCCAAGTACAATCTCCTCGCCGTCCCCGTCGTGGACGAGGGTGATCATGTGCTCGGCATCGTGACGGTCGACGATGTGATCGACGCGATCGTTCGCGAGCAGACGGAGGACGTGCAGAAGTTCGGCGGTATGGAGGCGCTGGACGAGCCGTACACGGAGATCAGCTTCGGTCGCATGATCCGCAAGCGCGCCGGATGGCTCTGCGCTCTGTTCCTGGGTGAGATGCTCACGGCCACGGCGATGGGACACTTCGAGGGCGAGATCGCGAAGGCCGTCGTGCTGTCGCTCTTCATCCCCCTCATCATCAGCTCGGGAGGCAATTCAGGGTCGCAGGCGACGTCGCTCATCATCCGCGCGTTGGCGCTGCGCGAAGTGCGCATCGCGGACTGGTGGCGGGTTGCGATACGCGAGCTTCCTGCGGGCCTCACCCTCGGGGTGATCCTCGGCGTGATCGGCATCATCCGCATCGTGCTGTGGCAGAAGCTCGGCTGGTACAACTACGGACCGCACTGGGCGCTCATCGGCGCGACCGTGGGACTGGCGCTCGTGGGTGTCGTCGCCTTTGGCTCGCTCGCCGGCTCGATGCTTCCATTCCTCCTCAAGCGCCTTGGCTTCGACCCCGCGAGCGCGTCGGCGCCGTTCGTCGCCACGCTCGTGGACGTCACCGGACTGATCATCTACTTTAGCGTGGCGTTCGCCATTCTGCACGGCACGATGCTATGATCCGGGGTCAGCCGGCGTATAGCTGATTGCACGGAAGATGGTGTTGGAGCTCACCGGAGACGGCAATGAAGATCGTCCTGTTCGGCGCCACCGGACACATCGGGCAGCGCATTGCGGCGGAGGCCCTTCGCCGCGGACACGAGGTGGCCGGCGTGGTGCGAGACCCCGCTCGCGTGAAGTCGCCCGATCCACGTGTCAAGCTCGTTCAGGGCGACGCCACCGACGTATCGAGCGTCGCCCGCGTGGCGCAAGGCGCGGATGCAATGGTCAGCGCCATCTCGCCACGCCCCAACGCGCGCGGCCTCCCCGCGCCCTCGCTGGCGGCTGCGGCGAAGGCGCTCCTGGCCGGCGCGCGGAAGGCGAAGGTGAACCGGGTGCTCGTCGTGGGCGGCGCCGGGACCCTCGAGCTGGCGCCGGGAAAGCGATTGATGGACGCCCCGGACTTTCCCGACGCCTACAAGGCCGAGGCGCAGGAAGGCGCCGACAGCCTCGCCGTCTATCGCGCCGAAGGAAAGGGCGTCGACTGGACGTTTCTCAGTCCCGCGGCGGAGATTCACCCCGGAGAGCGCACCGGCAAATACCGCACGACCGGCGACCAGTTTCTCGCGGACGACAAGGGCAAGAGCGCGATCTCGTACGAAGACTACGCGGTCGCGCTCCTCGATGAGCTCGAGCGCCCCGAGCACGCGGGCCGGCGATTCGGCGTCGCGTACTGAGGCCGGAGGAACACTCCACGTTCGGAGGTGGTACCCGAGATGAACACCTTCGCCGCCCATTGGTGATGCACGATACTGCGCTGCTGGCTCCGCCAGTGTTGTCTGCCTCTTTCGTGTGAGCACCGTCGTCCCGTTACGCGCAGGGCAGTCCAATGCAGCAACCCGTCGAAGCTCCGACCCCGAGCGCACTCGCCGATCTCGTGGCGAGATGTGATCAGATCAACCGGTTCGAGATGCAGCTCACCGCGGCCGAGGAGATGCGCGTGGCCGCGCTGGCATCGGGCATTCTGGTGATGCGCCAGGTGTTGGGCCTGGAGCTGCTCGATCCGGACAAGCTCCCCATGCGACAGGGACGCATCCAGCACTGGGCGCTCATGGGCAGCCATCTCCGGGAGGCCGAGACCCCCGCCATTCACGCCGTGCGCGGGCTGGTGGTGCTCGACGAGCACGAGCAGGTGAAGGTGCTCGCGGATCGGAACTGGAAGGGCCACTGGCAGAAAGTGGCGCTCTGGAAGAGTGGCGAGCACGGCATCGACGCGGCCGCGATGATGGAGTACCTGGCGCGCCTGACCCGTCTCGCCCAGGAGCGCGCGCCCTCGGCCGCGCGCGCGCTGCACGCCCGCAGCGAGGCGGTCACCGCGGCGCAAGCACTGCTCGCCGCGGGACCGCGCTCGCGCGGTGTCTAGCTCATTGCCCCGCCAGACCTCTCACGACTGACGCCAGCGCCTTCACGCGCGCGGAGTCGCCGGCGACCGTCGCGTCGCGATCCAGTCGCGCTGCCAGCGAGGTGAGAACCGCACGCCGCGGCTCGCCCCGCAGCCGCTCCGCCCGCGTGAGGTCGCGCGACACCGGATCCGCCCAGCTCTTTCGCAGGCCGTCGTTGCGCTGCAGCTGATCGAGATACGCTCGGGCCACGACGAAGCTTGCCGGCCACACCAGCCTGGTCTGAAGCTGCGGATTGAACCGGTCCGTCTTCACCAGCATCGCCGCGTCGATCTCGTTCTGCGACAGATGCTCGCTCGCCTTGAGCTTGAAGACGTCGAGCCCGCGCCCGATCTCCGAACCGTAGATGTTCCCGTTGTACCAGTACGCCGACCAGAAGCCGCCGAGCGCCAGCTTGGTGGCGTCCATCGGCCCGCGGTCGAAGTACGCGATCTCCACCGGGTGGGACGGATCCGTGAAGTCCACGAGCGAGATGCCGCCCTGATACCACGCCTGGACCATGATGTCGCGGCCCGGGACCGGAATGAGCGACCCGTTATGGGCGACGCAATTCTCCGTGGCCGTCTGCGGCGCCGGCAGCTTGTAGTAGCCCGCCGGACGCAGCTTGCGATTGCTGAGCGTGAAGATCGCGTCGGCCCCCCACTCCGGACGGTCCGTGGCGCGGCAGCGCGGCTGCGTGCCTCCACCCCACTCGTCGGTGTAGAGCACCTTGGTACCGTCGTTGTTGAACGTCGCCGAGTGCCAGTACGCGAAGTTCGGATCGGTCACCTCGTCGATCCGCTTCGGGTTCGCGACATCGCGAATGTCCAGCAGGATGCCGTTCCCCGAGCACGCGCCGGCCGCGAGCCCGATTTCCGGGTACACGGTGATGTCGTGACACATGTTCGTCTCGGCGGTGTTCTGCGTCCCGATCCCGTGATTGCCGCCGCGGTACAGCCCCGCGATCGCGCCCGTCGCCGCGTCGGCGAAGATGCGCGGCTGACTCACGATCTTCGCGTCCTGCGGCGACGCGAGCGGCACGCGGATCACGTCGATGCGGAACAGCGACGTGTTCGAATCCTCCTCGGGCTTCCGGCCCGAGCAGCCGGCCAACTCGGTGTTCGACCGGACGGAGCTCGTGCCGGACACATACACGTAGAGGGTCGCTGGATCTCTGGTGTCCGTGACGAGCGTATGCGTGTGCGAGCCGCGGCAGGTCTGCACCGCCGCGACCTGTCGCGGATGGTCGATGTCGCTGATGTCGAAGATGCGCACGCCGCGGAACCGTTCGGCGCTCACCGTGTCCTTCACGCCCTGCGTGCCGCAGTCGACGCGACCACGCGTCTCCTCCACCGATATGAAGAGCAGGTTCCGGTAGACCGACGGGTCGCCCTGTCCACCGGGGCACACGTACGACGCGCGCACCCTGGGGTTGGCGGGATTGGAGATGTCCCACACCTGAAATCCATTGAAGTTGCCCTGAAACGCGTAGTTGCCACCGAAGGCGAGATCGGAATCGGCGAAGCCGAAGTCACCCATGTTCGCCGCGTTGACGAACCCCTGCGGCCGGTCGCGATGCGCGACCAGCTCGAGGTTGCTGATCGCCGATTTGGCATCCATCCAGCCGGCGCCGAGGCCGACGCGCGGATCGGGGGTCTGGGCACGCATCGTGGCCGACAGCCCGAGTGCGAGAGCGGTTGGGAGCACCAGCATAGCGAAGGACCTGCACTTCGGTTCGAGTCTCATTGCGGGTTCATGAAGGGTTGGGGAGCAGCGGGAACGGAACATCAATGTCGAGAGAGGTCGCGGAGCAGGGCAGCCGTGAGCGCCCACATCAGCGCGGCGCCCCCTTTGCGCGGCAACGATGGAAAGTCGAGCAGGCAGGCACCACCCTTCTTGAGAGGCACGTGGGGATCGTCGATCCCCGTCAGGAGCCAGGTAACGAGCGTGCCAAGGTGCGGCTCGTGCCCGACAACCGCCACTCGCTCGGCATCTCGCTGTTTCCGGAGCCACCTGACGAACGTCGGCAACGCACTCGCCGGCTCCAGTGCCTCGACGGTCGTGACGTCCACACCGGCGAACTGCTCGGCCACGATGTCGGCCGTCTGCATGGCGCGGAGCAACGGGCTGGACCCGAGCACGTCGAGATCGCCGACGATGCGTCGCAATCCCTTTGCGGCGCGCTGCATCTGCCGGCGGCCCTCCGTGGTCAGCGGCCGCGGCGCGTCGTCCTCTCCCGCAAACTCGTCCCGCGTCTGTGCGATGGCGTGCCTGATCACGAGCAACTGCATCGGAGAAGCGTATCACCGGGTGGAGGGCTCTGCCAGAGCTCGACGGTCAAAGGCGGTAGATCGTGACGGCCGTGTCCTCGAGCACGCGTTGCCTCCCGCCGGACGGCAGCTCATGGGTGCGTGCATGCTCCACCGCGAGCACGCGGCCGAATCGGCGCTGGCGCCAACTCTCGATCAGGCGATCCAGCATTCGCGACTCGTAGGGCGGGTCGGCGAACACGATGTCGTAGCTCTCCTCCGTCAGCGCGGCGGCGAATGGCAGCGCGTCGCGCTTGAACACACGCGTGCTCTTGAGAAGCCGAAGCGCGGCGACGTTGGCGCGAAGCGCGTGAAGGCTCGCGGGCCTGATCTCCACGAAGTCCGCGCTGCGGGCACCGCGCGACATCGCCTCGAGCCCGAGCGCGCCCGTGCCGGCAAACAGATCGAGCACGCGGGCGTCCTTCAGGTCGGCAGCGAGCAGGTCGAGCATCGCGGCGCGCACGTGCTCCGCCGACGGCCGGACGCGAAAGTCGTTCGGCGACGTGAGATTCCGGCCAGCGAACTTTCCCGCAACGATTCTCACTCTGGCTCCTGTCGAGTGGCTGGCACCGGCCGTCGCCGCGCCCTCCCCAACATACCCACTTGCGGCGCGCTCATCGTGCAAGTATCTTAGTACTAAGATGAAACGCCGCCCTGCCTCCGGCCGATCGGCCCCGCCCCGCTCTCGCGTCGCTTCACGCGCCCCCAAGGCGGGGACCGACGCGGAACGGACCGCGCTCAAGCTGTGGATCGTGCTCTCCCGAGCGCAGTCCGCCGTGGCGCGCCACACGGAAGCGGATGTCGCCCGGCACGCGCTCACGATTGCGGAGTTCGCCATTCTCGAGGCGCTGTACCACCGAGGTCCACTGCTGCTGGGCGAACTTCAGCGCAAGATTCTCGTGTCGAGCGGTGGCGTGACCTACCTGGTCGACCGGCTCGAGGCGAAGGGACTGGTGGAGCGACAGGAATGCCCCGACGACCGCAGGGCTCGTTACGCCGCACTGACCACGGCCGGGGAGAAGCTCGTGAAGCGCATCTTCCCCGAGCACGCGCAGCGGATCGTCTCGGCGCTGTCGGGGCTGACGAAGGCCGAACAGTTGCAGGCCACGGTGTTGCTCCGAGCGCTCGGCCGAGCGGCCGACGAGATCCCACTGACCGGGAACGCCAGTTGATCTCGCAGGATACTATATCTCAGTTATGAAATAATCACTACTTAACCAATATTCGAGGAGTCCCATGACCACCACCGCACCGACCCAGACCGCCACCAGCACCTGGAACATCGACGCGTCGCATTCGACGATCGAGTTCGCCGCGAAGCATATGATGATCACGACCGTGAAGGGCCGGCTCGCCGATGCGAAGGGCACCATCACCATCGACGAAGCCAACCCGGACCGCTCCAGCGCAGTGGTCGAGTTCGACGCAGCCAGCCTGGACACCCGGTCCGAGCAGCGCGACCAGCACCTGCGCTCGGCGGATTTCCTGGACGTCGAGAAGTATCCGACGATCAGCTTCAAGAGCCGGCGTGTGGAAGGTGCGCGGAACGAGCCCGGCACGTCGTTCAAGGTGATCGGCGACCTCACCGTCCATGGCGTCACGAAGGAAGTCACGCTCGATGCGGTGTACGAGGGCGCGGGCAAGGATCCCTGGGGCGGAAGCCGCGTGAGCTTCAGCGCCGCCACGAAGATCGACCGCCGCGAGTTCGGCCTGGTCTGGAATGCGGCGCTCGAGACAGGCGGGTTGTTGGTCAGCAACGACATCAAGGTTCAGATCGAGGTCCAGGCCATCCGCGCGGCCTGAGGATCGGGTAGAAAGCGGGAGGAGCGCCGTCACTGGTCACAGCCGGCGCTCACCCATGGTTCGATACAGCCACGACACTGGAGCGCCACGTGAGCAACGTCCTGGGAATTCATCACGTCACCGCAATCGCGAGTGACCCGCAGCGGAACCTCGATTTCTACGGCGGGCTGCTCGGGCTTCGGCTCGTGAAGCGCACGGTGAACTTCGACGATCCGCGGACCTACCATCTCTATTACGGAGACGAGGTAGGGACGCCGGGCAGCATCATGACCTTCTTTCCGTGGCCGGGCGCACGACAGGGCCGGCAGGGCGTTGGCCAGTCGGCGGTGACGTCGTTCGCGATCGTACCGGGCTCACTCGGCTTCTGGCTCGAGCGGCTGGTGCGGCATGGCATCACCCACGACGCGCCGATCAAGCGTGGCACCGGCACGGATGCGGAACAGGTCATCGCCTTTCGCGACCACGACGGGCTCATGCTCGAGCTGGTCGCTCACGCGAGCGCAGAAGCCAGGCCCGCCTGGGGCGACGCACCGGGCATTCCGCGCGAGCACGCCATCCACGGATTCCACGGCGTCACGCTGTGGGTCGACAAGGCCGATCCCACGGAGCGCGTCCTCGTGGACACCCTGGGCTTCCGGCCGGCGCGTGAAGACGGCGCCACCAGACGATACCTCGTCGGCGATGGTGCGGCCGGCACGATCGTGGACGTGCGCGCCGCCGGCGGATTCGGTGTTGGCGCCGGCGGCGCCGGCGTCGTGCATCACGTGGCGTTTGCCGTGGAGACGGACGAGAGCGAGCTCGCGGTCCGCGCACGCGTGTCGGCCGCCGGACTTCAGCCCACGCCGGTGATCGATCGCAACTACTTTCACTCCGTCTACTTTCGCGAGCCGGGCGGCGTGCTGTTCGAGCTCGCCACCAACGCGCCGGGCTTCGCGATCGACGAGCCGGTCGCCCATCTGGGCGAGCAGCTCATGCTCCCGGCGCAGTACGAGCCGCAGCGCTCCCAGATCGAAGCCGTGCTTCCGCGCATCCATCTTCCCGTACCGGCGTCGACGACCAGCGTGTTCGCCGACACCACCGGTCCCGAGGATGTGAGCGGCGACGCGCTCGGCTTCATCCATCGCTACATCGCACCGGCCGAGGGTGAGCTCGCCGGCGGCACCACGCTCGTGCTCCTGCACGGCACCGGGGGCGACGAGGACGACCTGTTGCCGCTCGGGCGTGCGCTCCTGCCCGGCGCGGGCATGATCAGCCCGCGCGGTAAGGTGCTCGAGCGCGGCGCCCCGCGATTCTTCCGCCGGCTGGCCGAGGGCGTGTTTGATCAGGAGGATCTGGCGCGCCGCACCGAGGAGCTCGGGGACTTCATCGAGTCCGCGGTGAAGACCTACGAGCTCGAGTCCGATGGCGTCGTGGCCGTGGGTTTCTCGAATGGCGCCAATATCGCCGCGAGCCTGCTGTTGCGGCGCCCGGGCCTGCTGCGCGGTGCCGTGCTGCTGAGCCCCATGATGCCCTTCGAGCCCGCGCACGTACCCGACCTCAAGGGCACGTCGGTATTCATCGGCGCGGGACGTGCCGATCCCATCATCCCCGCCGCGCAGACGGAGCGCCTGGCCGAGTTTCTCCGGCAAGCCGGCGCTGACGTGACGCTGCATTGGGAGCCGGGGGGTCATGCGATCACGCAGCGCGAGGTGGACGCCGCGCGCCAGTGGATCGAACAGTGCCTGGCTGCCCATGTCGGTCGCGGCGAGCGCACCAGCGCGCCGCAGCCGTGACGCCGCCCGCCCTACCGCTCGCGTGCGTCCCGGGCGCCATTCCGGCGCGCGAGCGGGCCGGGCATTTCGCCCTGCTGGCGCGGCTGTTCGGCGAATCGGCGCGCAGCCGGGAGCGGCTGTCCGACGGATACCGCTACACCTTCGAC